>SPBY01000328.1 GCA_004525825.1 Bacteroidia bacterium | reverse complement strand
CTTTCATGACTTATATCTTTTGACTTTATGGACTTATCGCTATTCTGTTCTTAATGCTTCTGCAGGATCCAGTTTCAGGGCTTTCAAAGCCGGGTAAATGGATGAAAGGATCCCGGTGAGGATGATCAGGACAGTGACTGTAATGAAAAATGAAGTGGAGATCACGGGGTAAATATGTGCAGTATATCCCATGGCTTCCAGTCCTTCTGCATAAGAGGCAAAATTGATCCCGTTCCGGGCAGTCGCCCCAATAAGAGCCTGGCTGATCCCCATTCCTACTACTCCGCCAACGAGAGACAGGAATACAGATTCCAGCATAATCATATTGAACACCCTCTTTTTATTCATTCCGATGGCGGTGAGCATCCCCAGCTCCTTGGTTCTTTCCAGGACCACCATCAGCATGGTGTTCACGATTCCGAAGGCCAAGGCGGCCAGGATCAGCACCATAAAGATGGCGTAGAACTTTTGAACCATATCGGTCATCATGGCCAGGTCGGGCTGGATCTCTTTCCAGTGCATCACCTCCAATTGTGGTAGCTTTTCAGCCAGGGAAGCGCTTACTTCTTCGGTCTCTTCCAGGTCATCCAGTCGGATGATGAGCTGATGGTATTCATCCGATGCCATGCCTGTAAGAGCCATGAGATCCTCATTTTTCACCAGGACCTGGCTCATCTCATACATGCTGTTCTTGATATCGTAGATGCCGGCAATCCGGAACACAGCACCGGTTTGTACCTGGTCTTTGTCCAGGAAAGTCAGGGTCATTTTCGAACGTTCCCTGAAGGACCATGCTTCCTACCTGATCAATCCGCCAAATTCATGTTGCTCTTTCATGGTAAGGACCCCCTTTATCTCTTTCTTGAATGCTTTCTCACTTTTGAAACGCTTTCCGGTAAAGGGAACAAGCTTATCCAGCACCTCTGCCGGAACCCCCATGACTGCCAGGCTGTCGAGGACTCCCTGGTCGATGCGGTAACGGATTATATTCAGATCTTTGGCAAGTTCGTGGCCAATGTATGCTAGCTGGTTGTGGCTTTCAGTTTCAAAAAAGTCACCCGTTCCCGGTATGGTGGTTTCATACAGGCGGAACACCTCTTTTTCGCTGGCCGGGTCGATTCCCAGGATCTGTACCCCGGCACTTTTGGCAGCTGTATTGGCCATCCCGGTGATCACGGTCCGGGCGGTGACTGCATTCACCCCGGGTGTTTCCCTTACTGTGGAAAGGACCTGCTCCGGGTAAGGTATGCTTAGTTGGATGTCGTAATTGTCGCGAAAGGCAGGATCATTAATATGTATGTGTGCGATTTCGTCATTCAGTGCTGCATCAACCCTTTGCACGATGGCACCATTCATAATGGCCACTGCGAATACGCCTCCGAAGATCCCGATGGTCACAGAAACAATCACCACCAGGCTGCGAACTTTGTTCCGCCAGACGTTTTTCCATGCTGTTTTCCAGATCATATCTATATGTATTAAGCTCTTAAAGCGTTTACTACTTTCATTCCAAAGATTTTCCGGATGGGATATCCAAGGGCCAGGAAAACCATGAGTGCCACTATAACCATCTGCCAGATGTAATAGGTATCGATGCTCCAAAAGACCATTTTGGGTTCCATGCCATACTCTTCAAACATCTTGGCCATCTCCCCCTTGAAAATAAGCGGATGTTCCACTCCATACAAAATAAGCAGGGTGGCCACTGCGGCACCGGCCAGGATTCCAAGCATTCCAATCAGAAGCATTTCCAGGGTCATGATGGAGGCCAGTTTTTTCTTTTGCATTCCGATGGCCACCAATACCCCGAATTCCCGCTTTCGTTCGGCGGTCAGCATCAGCACGGTTCCAAACACCCCGAAAGCAATCACCAGGTAGAGGATCCCAATCATAATCATCCCACTCTTATTGTCAGCATCCATCTGAGAGACCATCACCTCATTCATTTCACGCCACTCCATCACCTTCTGGTCTTCAGTAACCACGGCACTTAAACGTGCCACGGTCTCAGCAATCACCTTGTCATTGTTGTCCTTCACCGCCAGGGCCAGGGAGGTAAGATTGCCCCCAGCATTGTAGAGTTCCTGGCAAATGTCCAGCGGCAAGTACACAATTTTATTATCCAGGTCGGGCAGGGGCAGCTTCACAATCCCTTTGATCTCATATTTTCCGGCTGCGGTGGTGGCATGGTATCCCTGGCTGATCAGCACAATGGTATCGCCAAGACCCAGTTGAAGGTACTGGGAAAGCTTATCGCCCACCCAGACTCCGGGTTCCCCCATCCGAATGGTCCCGTTTTCAAATTCAGCATAGCGCTCAATGGACGGCATATATTGGGAAGCATCCTTGTCATTGATGCCCAGGTCGAGCTGCAGCCTGGATGCAGTGGTATAGGCAGCGTTTTCGAACAAGAGCGCCAGCTCTTTTACTTTCTCGGGAATGTTGGAATCCTGGCTGATCTTTTCAATGGATTCCGCAGTGAGACGGTATTTCACCATTTTGTCCGTCACTTTGGAAAGATGTACTTCTTTTTCCGGATCAACTCCCATCACCAGGACTCCTTTGGTCTGTGGACCGTTGGAGGCGAGGGCAAAGGATTCGAAGCGGGGAATGGCGGCTACCACGTTTTCATCACTCAGAAGCTGCTGCTCTTTTTGCGAATCATAGGGGAAAGTGTTGTCCACGGTCTTTTCATCCCAGAAATCCCTGTGCTGTATCTGGATATACCCGGTATAGGTTTCAATGGCATTTCGGAACATGTGGTCGTAGGAACCCAGTTGGAGGGATCTGAAAAGGAGGGCAAAAAATACGGCAAACAGTACAGAAGCCGAAGTGATCATGGTGCGGCGCCGGTTCCTCCAGAGGTTTCGCCAGGCAAGTATAAAATTATTCATAGCTGTGTATTTTCAATGGTTTACCGGACCCGTTTCATGTTCTGCTGGGAGAAGAAACTGTCCTGAATGGGCTCGTTGAATTTCATCTCTTTCATTTCAATGATGGTCATTTGCCCTTCCTCTTCTGCCGGAATCAGTTCGATACGGGTGGGGATCAGCCTTCCATCCATGGTTTTTATTTCGGAACCCAGTTCGGTGCGGACCAGGTAACCGTCTTCGTCGTAAAGTTCTGATTTCAGAAAAAGGTAATCCTTCTTATCGATCCAGCGCATCTGGTGGCCCCAGATCACTGCGGCCTCCTCTTTGGCCACCAATTTAATTTTGTAACAAAGGCGTCCATCGTACTCTTCCTCCCCCACAATCTGGTGATCGTAATCATTGACTACGGAAGACTCCTTCAGGATATCGTCGTTGGTATAGTCGGAACCCATCCAACCCTGCGACATCATGGAGGGGGGAAGTTTGATCAGACGGCTGATGGTGGGATTCCAGCTCCACATTTCGTTCTGCCTTTTCAGGAAGGATTGTCCTTTATCCTTGGCCGGAGCGGTGATCAGGGTCAGGGCATATTCCCTGCCACTGGTCCAGTTCTTGAATTCGATGGTTCGTTCCCAGGTGGGCCTGACGATGGTCATGGCCATGATGCTGGTGCTGGTTTTTTCCCCATTGAATTTTTCATCGGCTTTGCGGATGATTTCTTTGGGGGAGAGGACCTGACTTATTGCCGGGAAGACTGTTCCAGTTATAAGGACAAGAGTAAGGAATATTGTTCGTGTTTTCATCATGTATCTATTCATTAGGTTTTCTTGTAAACATCCCGATGACACGCTCCTCATACTTCTGGAGCAAATCATCCGGCATTTCCATGCCGGGGTAGGCATAGACCATCAGTATGCCGCACCCTTCAATCAGGGCAGAGAAAGTGAGCATCTCCAGGGCAGGGTCCTTAAAATTCCTCTCTGTGAAATAGTTCATCATCATGGGGCCAAATTTTTCCATCACGCTACCGAAAGGCTCTCCATCGAGGAACTCTTTAACCCTTGGCTGTAGAACAATATTCATATAGAGAATCCAGAAATGTCGGTTCTCCCGGATGCTGGAAAAGATTTTCCGGACCAATCCGGCCAGCTCCTCTGTTGTCAGTACCCCGTCATGGTCAGGATCAAAATAGTCCATTATCTCCCCCATGCCTTCCTCTATGATGGCCATCAGCAAGGCTTCCTTACTATCAAAATAATTGTACATCAGTCCTTTGGAAATACCTGCAAAGGAGGCAAGCTGAGAGATGGAACAGTGACCATACCCTTCAGACGCAAAGAGCTCCAGCCCAGCATCCATGATCTGTTTCCTGCGCGATTCGCGCATCTCTTCAAACTGTTCGGGTGTTCTTGGTGACATACTTTATGACTGACCGTTCGGTCAAAGATAATATGATCGATATGTGAATTGCAAGTTTTTTTGCTTTTATTTTTGTTTTTCGCTGTAACTTTCCGCAAACAGACTCGTCTTAATTACACCAAGCATGCAGTTTCAATGACGGTAGAGGAGTACAACAGGGCAGTTGATGCCTATGCTGACAATCTTTTCAGGTTTGTATTAAAGAACCTGAAAAATGAGGCCATGGCCGCTGATGTGGTTCAGGATACCTTTGAAAAGTTGTGGGTGAAGCTGGAAGATGTGTCGGGTCTGAAGGTGAAAACCTACCTCTTCACCTCTGCTTATCATACCATGATCGACTACATCCGTAAAGAGAAAAGATATGCAGATGCTGACCCGGCCACACTG
>SPBY01000342.1 GCA_004525825.1 Bacteroidia bacterium | reverse complement strand
TTCCTAATTCACCTTTTAACCTGAGCGCATCATTGAACCAAAGTCAAAACAGCAATACCAAGGGAGTCAATTTGACCTTGCCGAAGATCTCTCTGAACATGGCCCGGATCAATCCCTTCAAACGGAAAGTAGCGACAGGGCCGAGCAGGTGGTACGAAGATATCCAGCTAAGCTATACCAGTCTCCTGGAAAACAGGATAAGTACCACCGACTCCTTGTTATTTACCAGCGAAGTCTGGAACGACATGGAGAATGGGTACAAACATAGCATTCCCCTGAGTCTCAGCATAAAACCCTTCAGAAAGACACCCATACTTCAAACTTTTGCCATCACCCCATCTATGAGCTACAATGGCGTGCTCTATACCCGGCAGATGCATAAGGAACTCCAAGGCTATGATGATAGGCAAAGGGCCATCATTCACGACACACTGGTGAATAAAATATCCTATGCCCATTCGCTCTATCCGAGCATCAGCACAGGGGTGTCGCCCAAAATATACGGGATGTACCAATTTACGGGCAACGGCAGGATGGAGGCAATCCGGCATGTGATGACTCCCACCGCCTCCCTTTCCTATGTGCCTGACATAAGTTCCTACATGCCCGATTATTACCGGGATGTGGTAGACGAAAACGATTCCATCCTGGAAACGTATTCCATCTATGAAGGCCAGATTTACGGCACCCCAACACTCAGGGGAGCTTCAGGCTCTTTAAATCTATCCCTGCGCAACAACCTGGAGGCAAAAATGCGCTCGAAGGTGGATACCATCGACGAGTTGGAGAAGATCAAGCTAGTGGATAATCTGAGTCTCAGTACCAGCTACAACCTATTTCATACAGATTCCCTGACCCCTGCCTGGACCCCCATTGGGTTCAACGGAAGCACACGGGTGTTTAAGGATAAGCTGAATATCTCAATCAGGGGGGTGCTGGACCCCTTCGGGTATGATTCCATTCGCAACCGTACCCGTGAAACCTGGTTTTCCCAGACTGGCAAACCGATTCGTCTAACAAACATCAGTATGTCGGCGGGCTTCAAGTTTAGCTCTAAGAAGCAGACCGATGGAAGGAAGGGCGACCAGGCCAATCTGGACCAGGAATCACAGCTGAACAACCGGGATATGCTGGGGGATGAATCCATGGGCCAATACGATATTAACCAGGAAGAGTATTATGGAAGCTATGTGGATTTTGATATCCCCTGGTCAATTCGGGTCGATTATAGTTTCTCTTACAACAAGCCCAGAGATGAAGCAAAAGTGGTACAGACTCTCAGGGCGTCGGGCGATTTTAGCCTGACACCCAACTGGAAAATCGGATTTAATACAGGGTATGACCTCAACACAATGGAGTTTACCACCACCAATCTAAGTATATACAGGGACCTGCACTGTTGGGAGATGCGAATTTCTGTGGTGCCCTTCGGGACTTATAAGTCCTACAATTTCCAGATCAATGCCAAATCCAGCATCCTCTCCGACCTGAAGTACAACAAGCGCAAGTCGTGGGTGGATAATTTCTAATCTATATTCCATGAAAAAGATCATACACACAGAAAAGGCTCCTGCAGCAGTGGGCCCCTATTCACAGGCTGTTGAAGTGAAGGGTACGCTCTATGTATCCGGACAGATTCCCATCGATCCTTCCACCGGGAAAATTGTTCCCGGAGGAATCGCCGAGCAAACCCTGCAGGTGATGAAGAACATCGGTGCCATTCTGGAGGAGGCGGGATACCGTTATGAAGACGTGGTTAAGTCCACCTGCCTGCTCTCCGACATGAGCCACTTTTCGGCAATGAACGAGGTGTACGGCTTTTACTATCCTGTCGACCAGCCTGCTAGGGCTGCTTTTGCCGTGAAAGACTTGCCCCTGGGAGTCCTCGTGGAGATCGAGACCATTGCCGTAAAATAAAAAAAACCGCCCGGGGGTCTCCGGACGGTTTTAAATATTCTATTGTAAAGGCTTATTCGGACACGATCTCAAATGGAACTTCCACAAGCACCTCTTTATGAAGTTTCACGGTTGCAGAGTAGCTTCCGATCTCCTTAATAAGGTCATCACTAATGGATATATTTTTCCTTTCCAGATCAAATCCTTTTTCAGTCAGTGCCTCGGCAATCTGAATGGTGTTCACCGAGCCAAAGATCTTACCCTTTGTACTGGTCTTAGCACCAATGATCAGACTTACCTTCTTCAGCTCTTCAGCCAGTATTAAGGCGGCCTCTTTCAGCTGGGCCTCTTTATGGGCACGCTGGCGAAGGATCTCTTCGTGAACCTTTTTGTTTTGTGCCGTAGCATTAAGGGCAAACCCTTTTGGAATCAGGTAGTTCCTGGCATAACCATCTTTTACTACAACAATATCGTCCTTATGTCCCAAGTTGCTTATGTCCTGTTTTAGAATCACATTCATATCTTATCCCTCCTTTTACTTTAACATGTCAGTTACATAAGGAAGCAGAGCCAGGTGTCTCGCGCGCTTGATGGCTACTGCAGTTTTTCTCTGAAACTTCAGCGAAGTACCTGTCAGGCGCCTCGGAAGAATTTTACCCTGCTCGTTCAGAAATTTCTTCAGGAACTCGGGATCTTTATAGTCAATGTATCTGATGCGGCTCTTGCGGAACCTGCAATACTTTTTTTTCTTTATCTCTACCGTTGGTGGAGTTAAATATCTGATTTCTGAATTATCTTGTGCCATTATTCTTTCTCCTGTTTTTGATCTTCTCTTTTCTTAGCTCTTTTCTTCTCTGCATAAACTACCGCATACTTCTCCATTTTCATGGTAAGGAAGCGAAGGATACGTTCATCCCTGCGATATTCAGTTTCAAGTTTGGCGATCAGATCGGGCTCAGCCCTGAATTCGATCAGATGGTAAAATCCTGTGGATTTCTTTTGTATGGGATAGGCTAGCTTTTTCAAGCCCCAATCCTCTTCATACACGATTTCACCTTTACTATCGGTGATAATCTTTTTGACTTTTGCAACCGCTTCCTTCATCTGGCTATCAGACAAAACGGGAGTAGCAATGAAAACGGTTTCGTATTGGTTCAACATTTGTTTAATTTTGGTTTATAAAAAATCGACTGCAAAAGTAGGAAGTTTTTGATTAAGAGCCAAAAAAGATCAGCTTTTTATCTCAGAACTTTTGATTTCTCTTATGTATTTTGACTTTTGACATTCCTAGCTTTGTTGCTATCTTAGCACTCGCATATGGATAAATTTATAGTATCGGCGCGAAAGTACAGACCTGCGAGCTTTACCGATGTGGTTGGGCAGCCCTCTATAACCACCACGCTTAGGAATTCCATTCAAAATAATCACCTCGGCCACGCTTATCTTTTCAGTGGTCCCCGCGGGGTCGGAAAGACCACCTGTGCCCGGATCTTTGCGAAGACTATTAATTGTGAAAATATATCGTATGCCGGGGAAGCCTGTAACAAATGTGAGTCCTGTCTTTCGTTCAACGAAAATCGTTCCTACAGCATTCATGAACTGGATGCTGCATCCAACAATTCGGTGGATGATATAAGGACCCTCACCGAACAGGTAAGAATCCCGCCCCAGATTGGATCCTATAGCATATATATAATAGATGAGGTTCATATGCTGTCCCAGTCTGCATTCAATGCCTTCCTGAAGACCCTTGAAGAACCGCCGGCCCATGCCATATTTGTGCTGGCCACTACAGAGAAGCACAAGATCATTCCCACCATCCTGTCGAGGTGCCAGATATTTGATTTCAACCGGATTAAAGTAGAGGATGCGGTAGGATACCTGAAGGGGATTGCTGCCAGAGAAAACCTTGCTTTTGAAGAGGATGCTTTGCATATGATCGCTCAGAAAGCTGATGGAGCCATGAGGGATGCACTGTCAATCTTTGACCAGGTGGTGAGTTTTTCGGGCGAAAAAATCACATACCAGGGCGTTATTGAAAACCTGAACATTCTCGACTATGAATACTTCTTCAGGCTAACATTTTCGTTCCTGGAAGGCGATGTGGCATCGGCCATGCTTATTTTTGACGAGATCCTCTCCAAGGGCTTTGATTCAAGAAACTTCATCAACGGATATGCTTCCCACCTCAGGGATCTGATGGTGTGCAAGGATCCCGAAACAGTGAGGCCGATGGGAGTAGGTGCCGGGATCAGGGAAAAATACCTGGCACAGTCCGCCCAGGTAGCGCTCCCCTTCCTATACTCTGGTTCGGAAATATGCAACCAGGCAGACATTCAGTTCAGGGCCTGCCGGAACCAGAGACTTACCATAGAGCTGGCACTGGTTAAACTGGCCAACCTTTCTGAGGTTTCAAAAAAAAAAAAACAGTAACTGAGGAGTCACCGGCAGAACCCATCGTGTCAGAAGCACCGGCGGCATCAGAGACTTCCCCTTCAACACCTGTTGCGGAAAGCCCGTCTCAGACAATGGATGCCTCAGAACCGGCAGATCCTGCTTCAAAGACTACCGAGTCATCCTCACAGGGCAGCAACGGGAATGGTGCTTCCAGGATTGTGAGGAG
>SPBY01000446.1 GCA_004525825.1 Bacteroidia bacterium | reverse complement strand
GATTCGGAGGAAACGGTAAACTATCCGGACTATGGACACCCGCTCGCTGAGGCGGTTGAATCGGGAAGCTGCACCCTGTGGATCTCTCTCTGTGGAAGTGGAAACGGGATCAACATGGTGACTAACAAGCACCAGGGGATCAGGGGGGCACTTTGTTGGAACAAGGAGATCAGTATGCTTGCCAGAAGTCACAACGACGCAAACATATGCTCTCTTCCGGCAAGATTTTTGGATTTTGAGACGGCCAAAGAGATTGTGGACGCCTTCCTGGAAACAGAATTTGAAGGGGGCAGGCACGTGAAAAGAATTGAAAATATACCCATACCATAAGCCAGAATGTTATCCCATACAAGCAAATACGCCATCAGAGCACTGATCTACCTTGAACTCTACTCCAATCCTGAAAAAAAGGTGGGTATCAGGGAGATTTCCGGAGAACTTGATATCCCCTCTCCCTTTCTGGGCAAGATTATGCAGGTATTGGTAAAACAAAATTTTCTGAATTCCACCAAAGGACCCGGAGGGGGCTTTTATATGAAGCGACCCGCCATAGACATTGCCTTGATGGAAGTGATTGAAGTGATTGACGGCTTAGGTTCCTTTGAAACCTGCGTGATCAGGAATTCCACATGTGACCATGAGAATCCATGCAGCATGCATGATAAAATGGCGCCGCTGTGGAATGAAATGAGAAGGGTGTTTGCCACAGAGACCATTGCCGATCTGGTGTCTGAATTCAGAGAAAACAAGGAGCTGATCAGGATCTGAGGAATCTGAAAATTCTCCACCCCCCAATGAGTCGGTGAGCGATATATCCGCCGATCAGACCTAAAAAGTTGGCTAACAAGTCAAACCATTCTGCTGATCTGGTAGCGACCATGGTGGCCTGCAAAATTTCAATCATTGCACTCAAGGCAAAAATGGAAAGCAGCAAGAGCACATGCATACCCAGGCGGGACTGATCCCGGCGGCTTTCTGCCAGGGCAACAAACCCAAGCGCCGCATACATGGACATATGAATGATTTTATCGATATGAGGGATTGAAAACAAGAAGGAACCGGGTATATTTTCGCCCGGAACCAGGCATAACAAAGCAATGACTGCAAGCAGCAGGATGGTAAATTTATATTGGAACACGTAACTTAGCATATCAGGAGGCTTTCTGGGCCAGCACAAATATGATAATTATTTTGCAATGAAACTGGAGGAACTACTGCTTAAATTGAAAAAGGAGACCCTTGAAACATGGTTTGACCTGGGGCTTTTCCTGGACAGGTTGAAGGAAGAGCAAAGCTATCCCCACATTCAACGGGACGGATCCTATGATGAATTTAAGGAAGAGTTAAGAACCGGTGGGATTGCCTTGCTCACTTTTCATTATATGGTAGATGGGGTAACCGTGGAAGCAGAAAAATATGCGTCTCTCCTCAGGCGCAACTTTCCTGGAATTCCAGTGCACTATATAGCAGGAAAGATCCACTCCAAGACCGCCCCCTTCATCCATAAGGATTACAAGCAGAAGGAGATCCCCGAGCTGGCAGGGTTTGATGACTGGGAGCTTTATCGCGATTTCTATTTTAACAAGCTTGAAAAAGGAAGCAATGTATATAATGAGCTGATCATAAAATTATGGCAACAGACCCTGGTTATCATGGACAAGTTGGGGCGTTACATTGAAGAGGAAGAAATCAACCTTCTCTATGTAATTAACGTTTGTTCCAATCCCGGGAACGTGGCTTTTGCCCTGGCCACCGTTCTGTTGTCCGAATTCCTGAAGATTCCGGTGATCAATAACAACCACGATTTTTACTGGGAGGGGGGTATGTGTAAGGCGGACCGGGAAAAAGAGGGCTTAAAACAGGGACCCAGAGATTTCTTTTTTACCAATTGTCACCTGGGAGAGTTCTTTTCGGTCATAGAGATGTTGTACCCCTGGCAATCGCGGAGCTGGATCAATGTGAATATTAACAGGGGACAGTCCGAACACCTGGTCAGGCAAAAGGGTCACAATCCAGCCAATGTGATGGAAATCGGGACAGCGGTCGACACCACACAGTTCACAAAAAGCGACAAACGCAAAAACATCAATACCTTTCTTCAGCTTGAAAAAATTCTTTCCAGGTATCAGGCAAAGCTGGTCTCTTATTCGGCAGAGGATGTTCTGGAAAGGGGATTGGAGGGTGAAAGCAACCCGAGGCCCATCCTGATTGGAGCGAGGACCATGGCAGTGAACAGGTTTATCTCCGAGAACATCATTTTATTGCAACCCACCCGGATCATCTCCAGAAAAAGAATCGAAACTTCTTTTAACCTGCTGCTCAAGATGTTTCAGGAGGAAGAGATGATATTGCGGTTTAAAAAAACCGCTCATTTGAAAATGACCCTGCTGATTACGGGGCCCATCGCTGCCGGACACTATGGCTATTACCGTAAGCTCATAGAAAAATTCGGAGCCCTGTTGATTGAAGCCGCCCCTGAACTGAAAGAGAGAATTTACCTGGCACTCTTGTTTGGAGAGCTGGACAGGGATACTTTCAAGGATCGCTTCAGTCAACCCGCAGGCATCGCTGAACTATACAACATATCTTCCCTGGTGTTACTACCCAGCAAAACCGAAGGCCGGGGACTGCCCATCATTGAAGCTACAGCCTGCGGCACCCCTATTTTCTGCAGACGGTATGAGCCAGAGACGGTCTATTCGGAGGTGATTGGTGAGCACCTGGAGGAGAGGAACCGCCTGAAAGTGCTGGAGTTTAAAGGAAAACGGATTTCCGAAGGCATTGTAAGGCGAATCATTGACAGGGTATTTTTTCCCCACCGCTATACCGGCGAAGTTAATCATAACCTAAGAGTGGTGAACAAGCGCTACAGTCTCGATTCTCTCAACGACAACATCTACCAGATCATTCGCCGTTTGTTTGATCAGCTCAGGGGAAATGAAAAAATTCTAAGGATTGTCAAGGAGAGCCTGGACGATTACCGGGAGATGGTAAACGCCTCCAACGAACACCTGGAAGCCTTGCTGGATACCAGGAACAGGCAGTATCTGGCAGGATATTCAAAACTGTCCTTTATGTTCATGCTGAAATCCTTGATCGATCCAAGTTATTTTCGTGTGGAGCAGCAGCGCATTCGGGGCATGGCCTTTCATTTTTCCAGGGCAATTATAAGCAACGATCCGAATTCAGGGTATATCCCGGAGAAGATTATACACCAGTTTTACAATGCGGTGGAGACTCTTTTTGAATACAGAGAGGGAGAGTGTTCCATTCAGCATGACCACTCCATGTCATATCGGCACCGTAATAGCTACCGCTACCCCTACCAGGATTATACCTTCCAGGAGCTGACCGGACTGATCAACCTGCTATATATAGGGATAGTTCAACCCACCCCCCTGAATAGGGTGGATCTGAGCCCGCAGTTTTTTACCGACTGGAACCTGGCTTTGATGCAGTTAACCGGGAGTTCCTTCCTGGCCATTGATGACCGGAAAAGGCTGATTGATCGACTCAGGAAAAATTT
>SPBY01000089.1 GCA_004525825.1 Bacteroidia bacterium | reverse complement strand
GTCAATCTGCGCTTCCTGGTTTGTTCCTTCTTGTTCGTCAGTTGAATTCTTTCTGCCTGAACATGATAAAAATATTCCCAAAATGAGAATTCCTGTAAATGTTAGAATGCCTTTCATAATGATTTTTTTCGATTGATAGCTACTTTTAAATGTAGAAAGTTAATGGATTTATTTGAAGGATCATGTCCAAAAGTAGTTTATCATGGATGGTGTGCGGCCAACCAGAATCCTACCAAGGCACTCAGGACCAGATTAGATAAACTGATTCAAGGTTTATCTACTCTGCTCAGCAGCTATATCAAAACACATAATGGCGTCGCCGTGACGCACATATAGTCTTTGATCGTGAATGATGGGATGTGCCCAATGTTGGTCTGTCCCCAGGCTTACCTCGAAACTGCTGATCACCCTGCAATCAGTTTCATCTGCCTCAACCAATGCAAAAACGCCATCAGTTCCGTAACAATAAAATAGTCCTTCAGCAAAAATAATAGCCCCCCCGGACACCTGGTCTGAAATGTAATTAAGATTCCCGGTCGCAGCATCGATAGAAAACCATTCCTTTTTATCGTAGGTCGAGCTGAACAGAGAACCCTCATGCAGGATAATTCCTCCCAAGAGGTTGAACAATTCTTCGTTGCGCCAACCTACCTCGGCAGTCTTCCCATCTTCGGAAAGCTGTATCATTAAATGGCCTTTTGTGGTATCTGCCTGAGCACTGGCACTGAATATCCTGCCACCACCGTATACCGGGCTGTTTGCATTTATTTTATTTCCCTGCTTATGCGCTACTCTCCAGTAGGTGTGTCCATTCTCTGCATCAATACCTAAAACCGATTCGGCCGTCATAGTTACAATTAGCCGGGTATCGTTATGCTCTACCAGAATGGGTGAACAATAGGCTGATTGTTCGCCGTTACCTTTGCTGGTCCAGAATGTTTCTCCGGTAAAACGATCAAGGGCAATTACATTGTGCTCCACCCCACCGGGGGTCAGGATGATCCGGTCACCGTCAATCAGAGGGGATTCAGCTATTCCCCAGGGCGTTTCCTGAGCACCGAATTTCTTGAACATATCCACACTCCAGTGAACCTCGCCTGTTTCCTTATCCATGCAAAATGCCACGCCCTGTCCGCTTACAAAATAAAGCAGTTCATCCACAATGGTAGGGCTCGATCGGGAACCTGTATAATTTTTATACCACTCCAGTCCATATTCCTTTTGCCATAAAAGCTTGCCCTTCATATCAAAGGAGTAAATGACTCCCATGGTATCTGGCATACCTAAAACAAAAATTTGATCCCCGGCAACGCTTACACTTCCGTGTCCGGCACCCAATCCTTCATAGGACCATAGCAATTGGGGGCCTTCCTCCGGCCATTGATTTAATAAACCTGTTTGAGGGTATTTGCCATCCCGGTCTGGTCCGCGCCATTGAGACAGCTCGTTGCTGTCTGAGCATGAAACCATGATAAAAACAAAAGCTGCAAGTAGTGATTTCTTCAAAAGCATGATTCAAAGGAGATTCTATTCGAACACAAATATATAAGACTTAGGAAAACTCAATTATTGGCTTGTCTCGAACTTGTATTTCCCCGATTGCAGTTCATATACAGCCTTACCATCTTCGAATTTAACAAACTCGATCCCTTCTGCTTCGGTGACCGCTTGGCCATTTTCCCTTACCTCATCAGGGGATCCTGCTGGCAGATATAAGGTGGCCCTTGTATTTGCCGGAACAATGGCTTCATACAATAGTTGATCGCCTGTGATTTCCCATCTGGAGTAAATCCGCCCATACATGGAGTCGTAATACCCTTCCGCCCAAAGCATTTCACCGCTTGGGTCCGGCTCAGGCTGAAGGATGAATTCTTTGAACCCAGGTTCATCGCGCTGGATTCGCAAAGAATAGGCGAGCATCCATTGCCCGATGGCACCAAAAGAATAGTGGTTAAATGAATTCATGCTGTTGTTGCCTCCAAATCCATTTTCCACTGTATAGCCGTTCAATCGTTCCCAGATGCTTGTCGCTCCCTGATCGATGGCATATAACCACGACGGGTATTGGTCGCTCTGCAATAACCTGTAAGCCAGATCGCTGTAACCATTGTCTGATAAAGCTTTACTGATCCAGGCTGTTCCAATAAAGCCGGTCATCAAAGAATATTCTGGACGGATTTCCCCATCGTCATCCTTATTTTTACGTTTCACTGTTTCAGCCAGATGCCTGGCCATCTGAGCAACACTTTCCTCATTAAAAGCACCCAAAGCCAGGCCCACTGCATAGGATGTTTGTGTGTCTGCCAATTTGAATTCAGCGGGAGTGGCTGGCATAGGGCCAAAACTACGACCTCCTCCAATTAAGCCGACCGTAAGCCCTGCTTCGTCAATGAAAGTATCGTTGAAGAAGGCCTTGCGCCGATTGTACATCTGTGTGAAACGTGTAGCATCTTCCTTTTTGTCCAGCAATTCAGCCACGTTTTTCATGATCCACAGGTCATAGACATGGTAGGCTGTAGTGAGAAAGGGAGTCCCGAGGATACGGTTTTGTGGGCCAAGCCAATCGCCCAGTTGTCCGTCGCTGGTAATTCCCGTTTCTTTGTTAATGGTGGTTTCCAGATAGTCCACATAGGAAACCATGGCCTCATAATGTTCCTCTAATAATTCCAGATCGTTGTATTGCTGATAGGCTTCCCAGGGAACTGTTACTCCCGCGCTTCCCCAAAGAACACCCCCAAAGCCTCCTCCCACCGGAGCCACATCTGTAAATTTTCCGTTGGCTTTTTGAACGTCGCGCATGGCGATCATGTGACGTCGCAGGAACTGGCTGGAATTGGATACATAGGTGGCTGTTCTGGAGAACACCGAAATATCTCCCGACCAGCCCATTCTTTCGTTGCGTTGCGGACAGTCGGTCGGTATGCTGAGAAAGTTATCGACGTTCGACCAGACCAGGTTTGACCAGAGTTGATTTACTTTCTGGTTTGAAGTCTTATAATCCGCGGTCAGATTGAGCACCGAAGAGATGGCAATCCCCTGGACCGCCTCCAGAGGCAGGGGATCATCTATTCCGGTGATTTCGAGGTATTGATATCCTCGGGAAGTGAATTTTGGCTGGAATACCTGAGATCCTTCTTTCATGATATACATATCCTGACAAAGGGCCGCGCGGTAGTTTTCTGTCATGATCATCCCTACATTTTTTCCCGACTCCTCCTTGTCAGGGTAAAGGATTTCTGCCACCCTTAACACCATCGTATCCCCGGCTGATCCTTTGGCAATGGATATTTTTGGAACACCCACAAAATTCTGCCCCATATTGTATACATATACCCCCTCGCGTACTTCTTCCATGCTTTGTGCATTAAGGATTTCGAAAGCGCCGGCATTGTTCCCGATTTGCCCCACCAATTGCAAATCATCATAATTGAATTCCGTTACTGAACCGTCAAATCCTCTTTCGCTCCCCGAAAATGACGTCCCTTCCAAGGGAACCACTGAAGCATTTTTCCAGGCCGAATCATCAAAACCGACCCGGGTCCAACCCTCAATTTCACCTTCTTTGGTAGCGTCGTATATTTCTCCCCAAATCCAGACTGCTGTAAACAATGGGCCCATCATTGAAATACTTCCAGTTTGCATCATTGCTTGTGATGATTTCTTTGGAACCATCCTTATAGCTAATGACCATTTTGGCTAAAAGCGACTGCCGATCCCCAAAATGGTTCCAGATGGAACCAAAACTCAGAAGCCCGCTCCACCAACCTTCAGCCATCATGGCTCCCATGGCATTCTGACCTTTTACGAGCATGTCGCTCACGTCATAGGTCTGGTACATGTGTGTTTTATTGTACTGGGTAAGCCCGGGATTGTAGTAGGCATGTCCTACTTTCTCCCCGTTTATGAATACTTCATAAATCCCCCGGGCCGTGATATATAAGCGGGCTGAGGCAATGCCTTTTCTGGTTTGAAACTCAGTCCGGAGCATGGGGCTTGAATTACAGCTGGGATTGGCCACCACAAACATCCCATTCTCGCCTCCATCAGCCATATATGAACCATTCGCCACCGGAACTTTGTGGGCATAGATACCCTTGTAATCGCCTGATAGCTCTTCTTGGAACAAAGTATTGTTTGGCAAGCGATCGTTGAATATTTCGACATTCGAGAAGGTCGCTTTTTGTCCGGCATCCATAGAAAAACCGATATCGCAAACCATGCCAAATGGAACATAGTCCCCGCCGGAGCCTACCGGATTTAAATTGACAGAAGCCCCATCGCGTCTCCTTCCAAAGCCCGGAGGAAAGCCAGAGGGTTCAGCTGTTTCTTGCTTAATGAAGAACTCGCTTTCTCCATCCACCAGGACTGAGATCCGGCCAAAAGCACTTTGTATTTCAAAATCGTGCTGATCATATCTGTTCCCGGCGTTGATGACTGAGGATTTTATTTTAAAACTTTTTATGGGTTCTATCGCAGAATCATCCGGGGTATAACCGGCACGGTAGATATTCAGTTTCGCCAGACCATTAGCTGAGCCATCAAGCCCGGAAACATCCAGTTCCAGTTTAATGTAACTTTCATCTTTCTTGTTTTCCAGCTGATGAAAATTCTTGTATTTATCCATCAGTCGCATATCATTGGCTCCGTAGATAAATCCGGCCTTGGTGCTCCCCTCCGAAATGGCCAGGGAATATTTTATTTTGAATATCAGCTGGTAGTGTGAAAAAAACACCAAATCTTCATCACCTCCTCCAATCCAATCAGCACTGCTCCATGCAGATAAGGCCGGATCTGGATTCATCAATCCTGTTTCAAACCACGAACTTGCTGTATGTTCCTGATTGCTTTGATCCCATACCCTAACCGTCCAATCGTATAAGGTGGAAGCCTGCAGTGGTGAACCTGCATATTTTATAGCCAGGGAAGTACTTTCCTTGATTTTTGAAGAGTTCCAGATAAGGTCCCCCGAGGGATCTATAACTTCTATCTGGTAAGCTGTTTGAGAGAACCCCCTGCCATCCTTCGGGGCATACATTTGCCATCCGAATCGCGGATGTTCAACATCAATTCCCATGGGAGTATGGGTGTATTCTACGCTAAGATTTTGAATAGTTAGTTTCTCAGAACAACAACTGTAAAAAGTGGTCAGAAAGATTGCAAGGATAAAAACAAAGTAGGTGTTGATTTTAATCCTGGAGTACAAGGTCCTATTCATGTTTAACTTTTATTAAGGGTTGATGCAGTTTAGTCAAAAAAAGCATTACCAAGTATCGTATCAGAAGAAGAAAACAGAGACTTACGAATTGTTTACAAAATAAAACAAAATGAAATGTGATTAGGACTCCAGGGTCTGCGTTGAAAAAAATGTTAATTATGTTAAAAAGTATATATCTGCTAATATATTCATTGTGTGCATTTTAGCTCGATAAAATATTTCAAATTAGTTACGAACAGTATAATATTGAAATAAATAATTTATTGCATGTTTTTGAATTCAAAATATTCTTAATATTGCAACAAAATTACATCATTTATCAGGCGGCAAACCTTATTAGGATTATCGAAGAAAAATGAACTCACTCAAATCGTTTTCATTGTCCTCGCTGAGCGGGGAAAATGAAACAGAGTCCCCGGCTGCGGAACCTCCCTCCGGTAAAGAATCTCCCAGAAAATCAAACAAGAACGGATCTGTTTTATCCATTCAAAGCAGTGAAAGGACCCAAAGGTTCAGGAGAATGTATTTCCCTGATGCCAGTGACCAGGACTGGCATAGCTGGACCTGGCAGCTGGGCCATAGCTTCAACTCCTGGGAGCAGCTTCAGAGAATTATTCATCTGTCTCCGGAAGAGTTGCTGTCGGCAGAAAAGAAGAAGAAGCTTCCCATCAGGATTACTCCTTACTATGCAAGCCTGATCGATCCGGAAGATTCCAATCAGCCAATACGCAGGACCATGGTCCCCGTGTATAACGAATTGATTCTGTCTCCGGAAGAAATGGCAGATCCGCTGGGAGAGGAAAACCAGAGTCCGGTTCCCCAGCTCGTGCACCGTTACCCCGACCGGGTACTGTTTCTTACCACCGGTGTTTGTGCAGCGTATTGCCGTTACTGTACCCGTTCTCACATGGTTTCAAAAAATGACAAGGTGCATTCCCGAATAGCTGAGTGGGATACTGCCCTTGACTACATCCGGATGCACCCGGAAATAAGAGATGTACTTCTTTCCGGAGGAGATCCCCTGACCATGTCCGATTCAAGACTGGAATACCTGCTTTCCAGGCTCCGGTCGATCCCTCATGTGGAAATCATCCGGATTGGGACAAAGGTACCTGTGGTGCTTCCTCAGCGCGTCACCCCTTCGCTGGTGCGGATGTTGAAGAATTATCATCCGCTTTTCATGAGCTTGCACTTCACTCACCCTGAGGAGATCACACCTGAAGTTGAAAATGCCTGCAAAAAGCTTGCAGACGCAGGCATTCCCTTGGGAAGTCAGACCGTTCTAATGAAGGGCATCAATGACAAGGTTGAGATCATGAAAGACCTCTTTCATCACCTGCTCATGATTCGAGTCAGACCCTATTATCTTTACCAGTGCGACCCCATCCCGGGATCGGCACATTTCAGAACACCGGTTGAGAAGGGCCTTGAAATCATCAAAGGCCTGCGGGGATATACTTCAGGATATGCCATCCCGCACCTGGTGATTGATGCTCCGGGGGGAGGGGGTAAAATTCCTATCCTGCCTAACTATATTGAAGAAAAGAACGAGGAGGGATACCTTCTGAGGAATTACCAGGGAAAGAGCTATCTCTACAGGGAAACTCAGGAAATATAAATCCATCGGGATGATCATTATCAGGCGTATTTCGGACTGCGCTATGCCAGTCGACATAACCGCCATTGTGCAGGTACAGGAGATTCTTAAAAGCAGGATACCGGACCTTGATGATGAAGATATAGAAGCCATTCCGGAGCATTTAAAAAATCCGTTGAAATTTCGTTTCCGTTCCACGCTTATTGTGGCGGAAAACCGGAAAGGCCTGGTACAGGGCTTTGCCATGCTTATGTATGCTTCCGACCTGAATTTTTGCTATCTCGATTACATCGCTTCGAAAAAGGATATCACCATGAGTGGTATTGGAAGCTCATTGTATGGAAGTGTAAGGGAATTTGCCCGTGAACTTGGGGCGAAGGGTGTATTTTTTGAATGCCTTCCAGATGAGCCGGATGTTTGCAGGAACGAAGCACTGATCGAACAGAACAGGCAAAGACTGAAGTTTTATGAGCGTTTTGGCGCCTTTCCCATCATCAATACCTTGTACGAGACCCCGCTGAATCAGGAGACTGATGACTGCCCCCCCTACCTGGTCTGCGATCTGCTTACTCCGGGCTCATCGCTCAGCAAAACGGCGGCACAAAAAATTCTTCAGGCCATTCTTGAGCGGAAGTACATGGATTTGTTTCCGAAGGAATACATCCGGGGAGTAGTAGCTTCGGTGCAAGACGATCCGGTCAGGCTCAGACCTCCCAGGTATCTGAAAAAAAGTGCAGGCACACGCGTCGCAGATTCAGGGAATAATGGCAAACTTATCACGCTGATAGTCAATGACAAACATTCAATCCATCACGTGCGTGACCGGGGTTATGTGGAGTCGCCCGTGAGGATTTCAAGCATCCTGGCAGAGCTTCAGAAAAGTGGGTTGTTTCGTGAAATTCCTGTGACCAATTTCTCCGAAGATTACATTCGCCAGATCCATGACAAAAAATACTTCAATTATTTTAAAAGGGTCTGTGAAAAACTTCCCGAGGGAAAATCCATCTATCCCTATGTATTTCCTGTCCGGAACAATACCCGGGCCCCTGTTGATGATTCCGTCATGGCAGGTTATTATTGTATAGACACCTTTACTCCCCTAAATAAAAATGCCTTTCTGGCTGCCAAACGGGCAGTGGATTGCTGCCTGACAGGCTCCGTAAGGCTTCTGGAAGGTCCTGGTGTGGTTTATGCCCTGGTCCGCCCCCCGGGCCATCACGCAGAAAAAAAAGTATTTGGGGGATTCTGTTACTTCAATTCTGCTGCCATTGCGGCAAATTACCTGAGCCGCTATGGAAAAGTTGCCATGCTGGATTTGGATTACCATCATGGGAACGGACAACAGGATATATTCTATGACAGAAAGGATGTGCTGACCATCAGTATACACGGACATCCTTCATTCGCTTATCCTTATTTCTGTGGCTTTGCCGAGGAGAAGGGCGAAGGGGAGGGTTTTGGATTCAATGTAAATTATCCGATGAAGGAACAGCTGAACGGGGATGAATACCTCGGGGTGCTTGAAAAAGCACTGGTCAGAATAAGGCGGTTCAAACCATCATATCTCATATTGCTGCTTGGGCTTGATACGGCTAAGGGCGATCCGACCGGGACCTGGAGCCTGAATTCAAAAGACTTTTATCGCAACGGTCAGCTTACAGGATTGCTTAAGATTCCAACCCTGGTGGTACAGGAGGGTGGATACAGGAACCGTGTACTTGGAATTAATGCCAGGCAGTTTTTCCAGGGATTTTACCATGCAATCAACAACAACTAAATCAGAACAATGAATATAGGGCTCACCTATGACCTACGGGATGAATACCTGGAAATGGGATTCAGTGAAGATGAAACCGCAGAATTTGACCGGGAGGGCACCATTTACTCCATCGAAACCACCCTGTCAGAACTCGGATACCAGACCGACCGGATCGGGCACATTAAAAATCTGGTTAGCCGCCTGAACCAGGGGGACCGCTGGGACCTGGTTTTCAATATTGCAGAAGGAATGTACGGAGCCGGAAGGGAGGCCCAGGTGCCTGCCCTGCTGGATGCTTACAGGATCCCTTATGTGTTTTCCGGTCCGCTGGTGCTGGCACTGACCCTCGACAAGGCCCTGACAAAAATTATCGTGAAGGATGCCGGAGTGGCAACACCCGACCATGCAGTTATATACCAAAAGGCCGATATACGAAAGGTGAAGCTTCCTTATCCGCTGTTCGTAAAACCCCGGGCTGAGGGCACGGGCAAAGGAATAGACCCTGAATCGGTGATATCAAACCCGGTGGAACTGGAAAAGAAATGCGGTGAATTGCTGGACAGGTACCAGCAGCCGGTGCTTGTGGAGACCTTCCTGAACGGGCGGGAATTTAC
>SPBY01000663.1 GCA_004525825.1 Bacteroidia bacterium | reverse complement strand
GTATATATGATATTTATATCACGGTACTAATATACAGTATTATGAAACCAGAATTTTTCTTTCTGGCCCCGGAATTGGTGTCCCACAAACAATATGAAGCTTTGAGGATGTACTTTGCAGAGCAAAGACCGGCGCATGAAGTTGCCTTGCGCTTTGGGTATACCTATCGTGCATTTACCTCTCTGATTGCTTCTTTCAGGGATAAACTTGAGGCTGATCCCATGGGCTCTTTCTTTTTTGTTGAGCACCGGCCCGGGAGGAAGGTCTCTTCGGAGACCGATCAGGTCAAGTCCCTTGTCATTGAGATGTGAAAAAAATACTACTCTGTTCCTGACATTAAGGTTGCTCTTGATGGACTGGGGTTCTCTGTATCGGAGAAGCATATTTACAACATCGTATCCTCAGAAGGGTTCTCATGTTTACCCAGAGGAGCCAGGCTGGTCAGGCAACAGTTGGACAGTGTACAGATAGCTGCTGAGAAATCATCTCTGCTGACTTTCAATCCGGAAATTTTTAAAAGCTCGAATGCCGGGATACTGATGTTCCTTGGATTGATAAGGCAGTATAAAATAGACACTGTTATTGACAAGTCGAGCTATCCCGGGACATCAGTGATTGATAAGACCTCTTCTATTCTTAGTTTTTTGGCATTGAAACTGGCCAACCGTCGTCGGTATTCTGCTGATGACACCTGGTGTATGGACCGGGGCATGGGGCTGTTTGCCGGGCTTAACGTCTTACCCAAAACAGCGTGGTACACTTCGTATTCTGACCGGGTTACCAGTGAGATGAATCAAAAGTTCCTGAAGCAACTTCATCGTGTATGGAGCAAAGCAGGGTTGCTGGAAGACACCTCCAACCTGGACTTCACTACTATTCCTTACTGGGGCGATGATACCCACCTGGAAAACAACTGGTCAGGCAAACGCGGCAAGGCTCTCTGCAGCATGCTGGCTGTGCTTGCACAGGATCCCGATACCGGATTGATTGATTATGGCAATGCGGATATCCTGCAAAAGGATGAAAGCGCTGTTGTCCTTGAATTCCTGGACTTCTACCATGGCGGTACTGCTAAGAAAAATAACAAGCTCCGATATATTGTTTTTGATAGTAGGTTCACCAATTATGAGACTTTGAGAAAGCTGGACCAGGCAGAGATTAATTTTATCACCATCCGCCGAAGAGGGAAAAAGATACTCGAAAGAATATCTAATCTGCCCACACAGGGATGGAAAAAAGTGAAGGTTGAATGTGCCGGAAGTAAACACAGAACCTTGTGTGTGTATGACGAGCAGGTGTGCCCGAAAGGATATGACAAACAGATCAGGCAAGTCATAATTACCGGTCATGGGAAAATCAAACCGGCTATGATCATTACAAACGATTTTGATCTGACTATGTCAATACTGGCCAGCAATCTGTACCGATTACTTGCTTTGCAACTGGAGCGATACGAACATCTCTCTGTTCAGAGCCTATATGACAAGTTTGTTCTCAATGGTGCTGATATCATTATCCAGGAGATGCGATCACAGTACAACTGAAGAAGAAAAGAAATCTCCCTCTTTTACTGGAGGCAATGCAATCATTTTCCCGCCAGAAATACCCCTGGCTTAATGGTAAGAATGTTATTTTTGAAGGAGCAACCTACTCGTAGTTAAAATACATGTACTTGTTTACCGAGAAAATCTATGATGATCGAGTTTCTACTATCACTCGAAATGAGGATTCACAACCGCGGAATCAGAAGCAATTCCTCTCCAGGATTTACAGGTAGAGACTCAGTGGTGGCGTAATGTCAGGCATCTCCGGTGGCACGTTCCAGTTTATTCATGATGGAGTAGACAAAAGCCGCGGAAATCAGGCAGCAAAGGACAAAAACTGCCCACAGTTGCCATACCTCGATCCTCAGCCAGAGATAGCTTCCAACCACGAGTAATCCATTCCCTAAAGCAGTGGCTCCAAGCCAACCACCCTGCATAAGGCCCTGGAATCTTGGAGGGGAAACTTTTGATACAAATGAAATACCCATGGGACTGAGAAATAATTCTGATATGGTCAGAACGAGATAAGTACTGATTAGCCAATAAGGCGATATCCTGTCCGGTGAGGGACTGTCTCCCAAATCGGATGGGGATGTTAATCCCCTGGAAGACAATATCATAATTACGAAACCAGAGGCAGCCATTAACATTCCAATACCGATCTTGCGTGGGGTGGACGGTTCTTTGCCTTTGCTGTTCCAGTAAGCAAATACGGCAATAACCAAAGGTGTAAGGAATACAAT
>SPBY01000434.1 GCA_004525825.1 Bacteroidia bacterium | reverse complement strand
TAGATGGAGGTGAACAGAGTTACTTCCACTACAATCCCTTGTTTCTCTGCCTCCTGAATAAAATCTTTCAACCTGACAAAATAGTCAGGATTATATCTATCCAGGTCATACAAGCCGTTTTCCGTGATCCAGGGCGCCATGTACCTCCCTGGTATGGGTGCAAGGGTGTTTTTTTGAATCCCGAATATGTTGTCAACAGGTTCAATGTAGGTGCCCGTAAAGATCCGGGTGTAGTTAAATCCCTCAGCTCCCAGAGTCTCAAGGTAAAGCTGGTAATCAAAATCGAGATTCAATACCGCTCCATAATGCTCGGCCGAAGTAATCAGAATCAGCGGCTCTCCCTTGTACTCCAGGTACCTGGGATTATCGGAACAAAGCCTTAGCGTGGGTGAAGATGCTAGCGGGCTTACTTCCTGGGTTTCTTTAACAGGCGACTTACAGGAAACGGCCAGCAGGAGGGAGGCAGCTAGAAACAGTTTAAGATGTTTATACATAATCGGTCTTATTGAATAATGAAAATAACGTGTTTACCGGGGCTTTCTAAGGACAATTTGTTGCCATCAGGCACCCTCCTTTCTACGATCCAATTACCTGTCATTATCTCTAACTGGGCTAGTTCCAGCTCAGATCCGGATCCGCTCACATCCAATTCCACCTCCCCTGCGTCCGGAAAATAGACCAGGTAGTCCTTGCCCGGAACTGCCCTGCAGTATGCTTCATTCTCTTCTCGCTGATCCAGGAGGTCATTGTGGGGTTTGGCATTGAAAAAATCGATGCGGTCGGTGGCCATGCGCATATCATGAATCACTGCCAGTGCTGTATCGCCCAGTCCCAGGCCCGAAGGTGGACGATGAAACCTGACGGCGGCCGATCCGAACAGGGTACTGCGGATAAAACTCTGAATCCCATTCTGCGTGCCCCCGCCATGGGTACCCAGATCGTTGCCATAGGTTTTCACGTTGTTGACCGGCCTAAGGTTCCCTGCCAGCCTTAGTTTCTCAATCTGCTTAAGCCCGTTGGTCCACTGCTTTTCTCCCAGCTGGTGGTTATTCTGTGAAATCTCCACGAAGGAGTAAATCTCAGGGTGATCAAAAGTCTCCCGGTGCGAGATATGGTCAAGATCCCAGGGATCCCACATTTCGGTCACATGTACGGTCTTGAACTTCTCTTTAGCCCGTTTTTGGATGTACTCCGACCAGAACTTACCCCATTCGGAAGTAACCGAAGTTTCATTGTCAATGCAGTAAAGCACATTGTTATACTCCAGGGAAATGGACAGCAACTTGTCCACAAAACGCTGCTGGTAATGCAACACTGGCATGTTGTTCTGATGGGAAGGCACGGACCAGAAAAAAGGATTGTCGCAATATATAGGATGGGTAGGCACTTCCAGGGGCAGTTTGGTTCTCTCCACTGTATAACTGATGTTGTTTTTAGGATTGAAAGGATTAAGCTCCCAGTTTTCCCGATAAAAATCGAAGGTGGCCCAGATCTCCACCTGCACCACAATATCTCTTTGAGAGCTAAGTTCCAACAGGGCCTGGAAACTGTCCCAGTACTGTGGGTTCCATTCATCAAGATCATACAAGCCGGATTCAGGATCCAGGTGGAAGGCCCAAACGTTGCCGCTGTCATTGCTCGCCATGGTATTGCGAACATAGTTCCCCCCCACCGCTGCAAGCCTGTCGAGCTGTTGCTCCAGGTCCGGCATCTGGAAAAGGTTGTCCTGATCGGATCCACCCAGCAATAGGACCGGCTGCCCGTTGTATTCCCAGTATTGCGGATAGTTAATGCTGATATCTATTCCAGATTGATTCCCGGGAATTTCCCCTGTGGAACATCCTGTCATGTAAATTGCCAGCAGAAATACGGGTCTGATTCGCATAATATTGGAATTTTGGGTACGGGCTAGCCAATGCTTAAAATTAGCCACAGATTTGGAAAACAGGGCATCATTCTTCATGAATCTGTTGTGGAAATTTGTTTTTTTAGTAAAGTAGCCTAATTTGCAGATCAGCAGTCTGTCAAATTATTAAAGCCCCAAATTCATGGAAGCATCAATTAACGGAACCAGGCAGAATAAGGCTAGCTATTTAGTAATGACCATTCTCAGGGTGGCCATAGGGTGGCATCTACTTTATGAAGGGCTCACCAAGCTGCTGAATCCGGACTGGACCGCGGCAGGTTACCTGCAGAGTGCCACAGGACCCCTGGCAGGAATGTTCCAGGGCATGGCAGAGAATGTCACCCTGCTTGCCCTGGTCAATGTGCTGAATACCTGGGGCCTTCTGCTGATCGGGCTGGGATTGTTCCTGGGACTTTTTACACGGATCTCACAGGTGGCAGGCATGGCACTTCTCCTGCTCTACTATCTCTCCCATCCACCGGTATTCTCTGAACCAGGCTTCTTCCGCGAGGGATCCTACTTCATCATTAGCAAGGATCTCCTGGAGATTCTTGCACTGCTTGTACTGATGTTTTTTCCCACTGGGCAGTTCCTGGGACTCGATGGACTCCTTTCCCGCATGACCCGCAAACCCATGCATAAAATGGATCATGGTCAGCACGAGACGGAAGAGACCAAAGCCAATGTGGGCCAGATCCAGCGCAGGGAGGTGCTGAAACACCTGGCCACCCTTCCCTTCCTGGGGGCTGTGGTGTACGGGGCCATACGGAAAACCCGCATGAACAGCCTGGAGGAGCAGAACCTGGTGGATTCGGCCAGCGGAGCTACACAAGAGTATGTAAGGAAGATCATGGCGGGTTCTAATTCTGCCTCCCTGGAAAATCTCAAAGGAAAACTCTTTACCGATGAAACCAGTTTGATTAAAGGGATCCTTCCAAAAGGCATGCTGGGAAATATGGAGTCGACCAAACTGATCCTGGGAGGCAACCTGCTAAGTGGTTATGTGCACTCCAGGGACCTGATCTATGTCTCTTCCCTGGTAATGAACTACCATCAGAAGGAAAGGATTTTCCGGACCCTGATGCTGGCCGAGCAATCAGGCGTCAATACCCTGCTGGCTAATACTGTGGTACTTCCCCTGCTGGAAGAATACTGGAAAGAAGGCTATGGTAAAATTCAGTTTCTGGCCGATTGTGCAAACCTTGATTACTCCGATGGCATCAAGGCTTTTAGTTTTGACAGGTACATAGATGTGGCCAAAGAAGCAATAGACAAGGGAGCCAGCTCCTGTTATATCCAAGGCGAAACAGCCGACTACTACATCAAGAATAATGAACCCGAGAAGTTGGTCAAGGTCATGGACCTGATCCGGCAGAACGGACTTTCCGTGGGAATCGGGGCCCATAAGATCGAGACCATCAAGCGATGTGTGGAGCTTGGCCTGGAACACGATTTCTGGATGAAAACCCTGCACACGCATGATTACTGGTCGGCCCAGCATCCTACCTGGCATGACAACCTGTACTGTTATGATCCTGAAGAGACCATCAGCTTTATGGAGACTCTCGAAAAGCCATGGATCGCCTTCAAGACCCTGGCCGCGGGAGCCATTAAACCCGAAGAGGCATTTCAGTACGCTTTCAAAAGCGGGGCTGATTTCCTCTGCGTGGGCATGTACGACTTCCAGATCATCGATGATGTAAACATCACCCTGGCTGCCCTGGACAGCG
>SPBY01000458.1 GCA_004525825.1 Bacteroidia bacterium | reverse complement strand
TTAGCTCTTCGGTAAGATTCACCTCTTCAGCTTGCTCGGATGTTACCTCATCGGCTTCCTGATCCACTTTTTTAATTTCGTTAGACATTAGATAATTACTTTAAAATTAATAGGTTAGACATTATATTTATTTAAACAAGGCGCAAAGTTAAGAAATTGGACACTAATCCCCAAAAAAAGAGGGGCGTAAAAGCCTGGGAAACCAATAATTGCATCACTTGGTGCTACAGAACACCTTGAGTTCTTAGACATCAGGGAAAAACTCAAATCCTGTTTACCATGGTTTGCATTAATAAACTAACTTTACATTTCGTTTGACTAATTCCATTAAAAATGAAAATTGCAATAGTGGGAACAGGGTATGTGGGACTGGTGTCCGGCACCTGTTTTGCGGAGACAGGCATCACTGTAGTCTGTGTGGATATCGATGAAAAGAAGATAAAGAAATTACAGAATGGAGTCATTCCCATTTATGAACCGGGACTGGAAGACATGGTGAAGCGCAATGTGGAGAAGGGCCTGTTATTCTTCAGTACCAGCCTGGAAGAGAGCATTGTGGATTGCGAAGCAGTCTTTATTGCGGTAGGTACTCCACCGGATGAAGATGGAAGCGCAGATCTTCAGTATGTGTTGGGAGTGGCTGAAGAAATCGGGCAGCACATGCAGGATTACCTGGTGGTAGCCACCAAAAGCACCGTCCCAATAAAAACTGCTGAGAAGGTGAGGGAAAAGGTCTTGGATGCCCTGAAACAAAGAGGAAGTGAACTTGATTTTAATGTAGCTTCCAACCCGGAGTTTCTGAAGGAGGGTGACGCTATTAATGATTTTTTAAAGCCTGACCGGATTGTCATTGGTACAGACTCAAAGCGTGCCGAGAAAATCATGAAAAGGTTATATAAACCCTTCACCTTGAATGGGCACCCCATTATTTTCATGGATATCACCTCTGCTGAAATGACCAAATATGCGGCCAACTCCATGCTGGCCACAAAAATCTCTTTCATGAATGACATTGCCAACCTGTGCGAAGTGGTGGGGGCTGATGTTAACATGGTGCGTAAAGGAATTGGCAGTGACACCCGCATCGGCAGTAAATTCATATATCCGGGGGTTGGTTATGGGGGCAGTTGTTTTCCCAAGGACGTGAAAGCCCTGATCAGGACCGGGGATGAGTACACTCGTTCCCTGGAGATTCTGAAAGCTGTGGAATTTGTCAACGAAAATCAGAAGTCGGTCATACCCTCCAAAATAAAATCCCATTTTGGAGACTCCCTTTCCGGAAAAAAACTGGGAGTTTGGGGGCTCTCGTTCAAACCCCATACCGACGACATGCGCGAAGCCCCTTCACTCAGGATCATAAAGGAGCTGATAGATGCCGGAGTGGAAATCAAGGCTTACGATCCGGTAGCCATGGAGGAGGGGAAAAGGCTATTGGGAGACAGCATCACCTTTTGTGACGATAAGTATGAGGCAATGATCGATTCGGATGGCCTGGTGGTGGTGACCGAATGGCCCGAGTTCCGGGTGCTGAACTACAATGTACTAAACAAACTAATGCGGGAGAAAGTGATTTTCGACGGAAGGAACATATATGATTCCGAGGAGCTTCTGGAGCGTGGTTTTACCTATTACAGCATAGGAAGACAGCCCGTAAAACCCTGAAATACATGAAACGAATCCTAGTCACCGGCGGGGCCGGGTTTATCGGATCACACTTGTGTGAAAGACTTCTTAAGGAGGGCAACGAGGTGCTCTGCCTGGACAACTACTTCACCGGGTCCAAGAGGAACGTAGCTCATTTGTTGCAGAATCCCTATTTCGAAGTGATCAGGCACGATGTTACCACGCCTTTTTACGTGGAGGTAGATGAGATTTTCAACCTGGCCTGTCCCGCCTCTCCCATCCATTACCAGTACAATCCCATTAAGACCGTAAAAACCTCTGTCATGGGGGCCATCAATATGCTTGGACTGGCCAAAAGAATCAAATCGAAAATATTGCAGGCTTCCACCAGCGAAGTCTATGGAGATCCTGCCATCCATCCTCAACCCGAATCTTACTGGGGCAATGTGAATCCCATTGGGATACGCTCCTGTTACGATGAAGGAAAACGTTGTGCCGAAACCCTTTTCACCGATTACCACCATCAGAACCAGGTGAGGATTAAGATCATCAGAATCTTTAACACCTATGGTCCGAAAATGCATCCCGATGATGGCAGGGTGGTTTCCAATTTCATTGTCCAGGCGCTGAAAAATGAGGAGATTACCATTTATGGAGATGGATCGCAGAGCAGGAGCTTCCAGTATGTGGATGATTTGCTGGAAGGTATGATCCGCATGATGAATACCGGTGATGACATTACCGGACCCGTAAACCTGGGCAACCCTGGAGAATTCACAATTCTCGAGCTGGCCGAGTTAATTTTAAAGATGACCGGGTCTCAGTCAAAACTTACTTTCTTACCCCTGCCACAGGACGATCCTGTGCAGCGCCAGCCTGACATCAGCCTGGCCAGGGAAATTCTGGATGGATGGTCGCCCCGTGTGGATCTTGAAACCGGACTGGAGTCTACCATTGCTTATTTTAAGGACTTGTTAAAGCTTTGATATGAAAGGAATAATCCTGGCCGGGGGCGCCGGAACACGGCTTCACCCTATTACCAAGTCGATCTCCAAGCAAATCCTTCCGGTCTATGACAAACCCATGATATATTACCCGCTTTCGGTGCTAATGCTGGCAGGCATCAGGGAGATCCTGATCATCTCTACTCCAGAGGACCTGCACCTTTACCAGACCCTGCTCGATAACGGCAGTCAGCTTGGACTGTCTTTAAGTTATACCATCCAGCCATCCCCCGACGGACTGGCCCAGGCTTTTCTAATAGGTGAGGAGTTTATAGGCAGCAGCAGCGTCTGCCTGATCCTTGGAGACAACATTTTCTACGGGCATGGTTTTGGGCGTACATTGGAAAATGCTGCAACACTTGAGGATGGTGCCCTGGTCTTTGGATATTATGTAACTGACCCTGAGCGCTACGGAGTGGTTGAATTTGACGATAACGGCAAGGTGCTTAGTCTGGTAGAGAAACCATTGGAGCCCAGGTCCAATTATGCTGTAACGGGACTCTATTTCTATAGCAACGATGTCATTGACAAGGCAAAATCGCTGAAGCCTTCGAAAAGGGGAGAACTTGAAATCACCGACCTGAACTGGCTTTACCTGGAGGAGAAAAGGCTACAGGTAAGAATCATGGGCAGGGGCCTGGCCTGGCTCGATACAGGAACCCAGGAGAGTCTGCTGCAGGCTTCCAACTACATGCATACCATTGAGAAACGACAGGGATTGAAAATTGCCTGCATCGAGGAAATTGCCTACATAAAAGGTTTTATCAATAAAACAGAGCTGCTGGTACTTGCCGACCAGATGAGAAACAGCAGCTATGGAC
>SPBY01000006.1 GCA_004525825.1 Bacteroidia bacterium | reverse complement strand
TTTCCCCTTTAAGGAACCAGAGCAGTTCATGAATGATCGATTTGAGGTGAAGCTTTTTGGTGGTCATCAAAGGGAAACCGTCCGCAAGGTCAAAGCGCATCTGGTATCCGAAAGTGCTGATGGTGCCGGTTCCGGTACGGTCCTCCTTGCGGGTTCCGTGCTCCATTACATGGCTAAGTAGATCAAGGTACTGCTTCATAATATCCTCCCTCCAATGGCTGGTAAAAGTACCCAAAGAAGCCAGAAAACGAAAGAAAAATTATCAACATTCAGGCCTTAAAACTTCCCCTTTGTGGAGCCGATAAATCACTATATTTACAAGTGAATTATGGCAACAAAAAACTGGTTTACACCCCGTTCCCTGCTTGTGATGGCCGGGGTCCTATTGCTTGGTCTGCTGGTCTGGCGCTTTTCGAGCATCGTTGCCTACATCCTGATTGCTTCAGTACTGTCACTGATTACACGTCCCATGGTCAGGGTGCTTGGAAGGATCAGAATCGGTAAATGGCAGGTTCCGGTTTCCATCAGGGCTTTTTTGACCTTGATTGTCATCTGGGTAGTTTTTTTCGGTTTTTTCCGGCTCTTTATTCCCCTGATCGCTGCGGAAGCCCAGGATCTCTCCAACATAGATACTCAGATGGTGATCGAGGAGTTTGAGGCACCCATAGAGCGAATGGAGGCATGGGTCGATAAAATGAACCTGGGAGGCGATGGTCCGTTCTCACTGAGGGAGGAGCTCCAGAGACAAATTTCTACAGTTCTCAACATCAATGTGATCACCGATTTGCTGGCCACCCTCGCTGCCATCCTGGGCAATGTGGCCGTGGCCATATTTGCCATCTCCTTCATCACCTTTTTCCTGTTGCGCGAGGAGCGGCTGATCACCAATTATTTAGTGACCATTTTTCCTGAGAAGCAGGAGAAAGCTTTCCACCATGCCTTGGAATCTGTCAAACACCTGCTAAGAAGGTATTTTGTTGGAATTCTTTTGCAGATGACCGGGATCCTAATCCTGGTGACGGTGGGAATGACCATTGTGGGAGTGGGTTTCAGACTCAGTCTGGTGATTGGACTTGTGGCAGCCGTTTTGAACATCATCCCTTACGTGGGTCCCTGGATAGGTGCTTCCCTGGGCATTGTTCTTGGTGTGGCTTCGCACATTCATCTCGAACTGGCCACCCAGCTGGCACCTATGATAGGGTACATGATGCTGGTATTTATCATTGTCCAGGTCATAGACAATACAGTGTTTCAGCCAGTCATTTTTGGGACCAGTGTGTATGCCCATCCCATTGAAATTTTTATTGTGATTATCATGGCGGGAAGCCTGGCTGGGATTGTCGGGATGATCCTGGCCATTCCTACATATACGGTGATCCGCGTATTCGCCAAAGAATTTTTTAATAACTTTAGGGTGGTCCAGAAGCTGACCGAAAAGATATGAATTTAGCCAGAATTGTTGCTGTTTTTTGTCTCTCTATTCTACTGATTCCACATCTTGCGGGACAGCAGGAAAAAGCTGCGACGCCTGGTTTACCTATTTCTGAAGTTCAGCCGCTTGCCCTAGAGACCATGGCTGCCGATTCAGCAGGTGCCGTGTTGCAGATTCCAAACGTTTTCTCTCCCAACGGAGACCAGTTAAATGACTATTTCGTAGTGACTACTGATGGTACCACGGTGTATAAATTCTCGGTGTTTACCAGGTCGGGAACGCGCATTTACCAATCCCTGTCACCCAGTATTTTATGGGATGGGAGAAGCATCGACGGCAAAGAATTGAAAGAGGGTACCTACTACTATGTCATTGAAGAGAACGGTGGATCAAATCCATTTGAGAAGGCAGGTTTTATGTATCTCTACCGATAAACCTGGGAGTCCATTTCACCGTTTTAACAAACCAGCCAAAAAGAAGCGTACTGAAAAAGCTAAAGGAACCGTAGACCACGGGAACCAGCGCCATCTCGTTGCTCTCTAGCAGGGCGACCGCTACAAAAATAGCCAGGGCAGAGTTTTGTAATCCCACTTCAATGGAGATTGTAAACTGGTTGATTACCCGCAGCCTCAGTAAGCGGGCAATCAAGAGTCCCGATCCCATGGCCAGGAAATTAAGCATGAGAGCATAGGGAAAGATCCGGATAAAATCTGTGCGTGTGGCCTTCTCAGTACCCTGGTCGATGAAAATAACACCCACATAAACCAGCAGCAAAAGCAGGGGGAGGATGATCCTCAGTGGTTTCTCCAATCCCACAGCGAATTCAGGAAAATGTTTTCGCAACCTGGTCCCGGCAAAAGCAGGCAGTATGGTGATCAGGAATACTCTGAGAATGGTCATTCCAACTGGCATAGTAATGGCATCATCCGCATGCAGAAAAGCATTCAGGGAGAGGGTGACCACCAGCGGTATGGTGATCAGGGTAATCAGGCTGTTGATGGCCGTCATCGAAATGGAGAGTGCCACATTTCCACGTAGCAGGTAGGTGACCAGGTTAGATGTGGCTCCGCCCGGACAGGCTGCAATGATCATCAGGCCCACTTTAAACAGAGGGTCTATATCGATGGAGCGGGCAATCAGCCACGCAATCAACGGGAGAAGAACCATCTGGCAGCAAAGCCCAATGATGACAGCTTTTGGTTGTACAAATATATTTTTGAAATCACGATCGGTCAGAGAGAGACCCATGCCCAGGGTAATAATTGCCAGTGTAAAGGGAAGGAAATATTCTGAAAAGAGGGCTTGCATGGGCTGAAGTTAAAGGAAAATTATTTATACCGTTTAAAAATAGCGCCAATCTCGCTGAAAAGTCTCTGAAGAATAGGCCTTAGTTGCTATTTTACAGCTAAGGTTTTAAATTGCATGATTACCCGTTTGGCTTAAGTACAAAACTAACCCTGACTAATTCATGAGAAAATTCTCAAGCCTGTCATTTTCCCTGATTTTCGTGGCTTCTTTTATTTTCATCACTTCCCCGGTTTCGGGAGAGGACGCAGAACATGGTACTGATCATTCCAAAGAGCAACTGATGCGTGGCGAACGCTTGTTTTATGGATTGATAGAAGGGAAATTTGAAACCAAAGCATGTGCCGATTGTCACAATACGGTGGAAATAGACACCTTTAACTGGAACCCCAATGCCTGGGAGATAGCCTCCCTTTACAAAGAGAAGAGCCTGGAGGAGTTTCAGAATGCGGTTCTGAACCCCACGAGCCAGACCATGTCGGTGATGCATCTTACCTTTCATTTGAATGAAAGCGATGTGGAGCTAATCAAACTTTTTCTGGACGAGTTTGAATCCACCGGGCTGACCAAGCAAAAGCCCGTGATCAATAAGATCTTCCTCTTCCTCATTCTGGGAGTGGTACTTTCCTGGGTCATCCTCGATATATTTTTCTTTAAAAAGGTGAAAAAACGCTTAGTCCTGGCGATCATTTTTGTGGTGGCAGTGGGCTGGCAGGCAAAACTGCTCTATGAAGCAGGAACCTCGCTGGGACGGCAGGAGAATTATGAACCCGACCAGCCGGTGAAGTTTTCCCATGTGGTTCATGCTGCCGATAACCAGATTGATTGCCAGTATTGTCATACCACCGTCACACACTCCAAATCGGCCGGCATTCCCGATGTGAATATCTGCTGGAACTGCCACTCTATTGTCCGGGATGGAACTTACTCCGGAAGGCACCAGATCAGCAAGGTGGTGGATGCCTATGAGCAGGGAATCCCTATTGAGTGGATCAGGGTTCACAACCTGCAGGACCATGTTTTTTTCAGTCATGCACAGCATGTGAAAGTGGGTAAAATTGAGTGTGCCACCTGTCATGGTCCCATTGAAGAAATGCACAGGGTGAAGCAGGTTTCAGATCTCAGCATGGGCTGGTGCATTAATTGTCACCGCGATACGGAAATTCAGTTCTTTGACAACCCGTTTTACGAGCAATACAAGGACTTACATAAGAAGATGAAATCAGGTGAAATTGACCGGGTTACTGCCGAACTCACAGGCGGAACCGAATGCTCCAAGTGTCACTATTAAACCCAGTCTAAGAATGGAAAAACAGTGGAGAAGTATTGAAGAGTATAAGTACGGAAGAAACCGGGAAGAAGAACGTGGCACGGAAGCTTTACACAAAAATGCCCTGCTCGATGTGCTTGACAGCAAGGTGGTGGATGCCAGTGGCTCACGTCGCGACTTTCTGAAACTGTTTGGTTTCAGTGTGGCTTCTGCTGCGGTGGTCAGCTCTTGCGAAAAGCCGGTTCAGAAAGCCATTCCTTACCTGATCAAGCCCGAAGAGATCATCCCGGGGAAGGCCAACTATTATGCTTCCACCTTTTTTGACGGCACCGAATACTGCAGTGTTTTGGTAAAGGTTCGTGACGGACGGCCCATCAAGATTGAAGGAAACCACCAGTCTCCTGTATCACGTGGTGGAACCAGTGCCCGCGTCCAGGCCTCAGTGCTGAATCTCTATGACGATGCCCGGTTAAAAGAGCCTGTGTTAAGTGGGAATGTAATAAGCTGGGAGGATGTGGATCGTTGGGTAATTAATAAACTGGGTGAGGGGGGCCATACCGTTCTTGTCACACCCACCAACATAAGTCCCTCCACCAGCGAAGTGCTTCGGAATTTTATCCAGGTTTATCCCAATACACAGTGGATCCAGTATGATGAGGTTTCAGCTTCGGGGATTCGGGACGCACACTTTGATTTGTTTGGGGCCGGGGTGATTCCCGGATTCCATTTTGACAGAGCAGAATATATTCTCTCCTTTGATGCTGATTTCCTGGGAACATGGATCGCTCCTGTTGAATTTGCCAGGGATTATGCTTCCACACGGGAAGTGACCACAGCCCATCCACATATGTCTAAGCATATCCAGGTGGAATCTGCCCTATCCATGACCGGATCCAATGCCGACGAACGCATTCCGGTCACCCCCCAGGAATCTGCATTAATCCTTGGATACATTTATAATGCGGTGGCGGCAGCCAGCGGTTTTCCTTTCATCTCTGTTCCTCCTTCTGTGATTTCGGCGGATCGCTTTGTGACCGACCTTTTGGAGAATCGGGAGAAGTCCCTGGTTGTTAGCGGATCCAATGACCCGGAAATTCAAAAATTGGTGGCTGGGATCAATTACATGCTGGGGAATTATAATACCACTCTCGACCTGAAAAAAACCATTCAGCTAAAGAGAGGGAGTGACCAGGAGTTTCAGGAATTCATAGTTTCCCTGGAGCAGGGAGAGGTGGACAATCTGATCCTGGCGAATGTGAACCCCGTATATAGTCTGGGAGGATTTGAAGCTATGAAGAAGGCAGGATTTACGGCGTATATCGGATCTGCCCAAAATGAAACTTCCCAGGCATGCCAATTGATCTGTCCCGATCACCATTTTCTGGAGGCTTGGGGTGATGCCGAACCGGTCCGTGGTTCTTACAGCCTGCAACAGCCATGTATCCATCCGCTATTCAACAGCAGAGCTTTCCAGGATTCCCTTTTAAAGGGGGCTAAAAAGGAAAGGACCTATGACGAGTTGATCCGGTTCTGGTGGGAAAATGTTATTGCACCCCGGGAAGCTGAGAGCAATGAGAATTGGTGGGAGCGTACCCTTCAAGCCGGTTTTTTTAATTCCGGACAGGAACCTATGGCAGCCTCTGAAAGTTATTCAGCCCCGGAAGTAGTGTTGAATCCGGTCGAATCGGACTTGGTCCTGACCCTGTATACTTCCGTTGGGCTCAACGATGGACGCTATGCCAACAATCCCTGGTTGCAGGAGTTGCCCGACCCTGTATCCAAAGTCTGCTGGGACAACTACCTCTCTGTGTCTCTTGCCGATGCCGATAAACTTGGACTGGAAGATGAGGGAGTGGTGAGCATGGACGGGATTGAAGTACCGGTACTCATCCAGCCCGGACAAGCCAAAGGAACTGTATCCCTGGCCCTGGGCTATGGCCGGACCAAGGCCGGCAAGGTGGGGGATAAGCTTGGAGTCAATGCCTTCAGATGGGTGATTGGCATGGATGGCTACCGGGCCTATACAAATGACAGGATAAAAATGGAGGTCACAGGGAAGACTTACCCCCTGGCCCGTACCCAGACCCATCATACTATGGAGGGCAGACCCATTGTGCGTGAGACCACCCTGGAGGAGTTCCGGGAGGATCCTTCGGCCGGGAACGAATTTCACCTGGAGACCGAGGCGCATCACCAGACCCTCTACCCGGAAGCGAAGTTTGATGGTTACCACTGGGGAATGGTGGTGGATCAGAACAAATGTACCGGTTGTAACAACTGCGTGGTTTCTTGCATCGCTGAAAACAATATAGCCGTGGTAGGCAAAGAGGAGGTGAAGAAACGGCGGATCATGCACTGGATGCGTATCGACCGCTATTTCAGCGATCACCCCGACAATCCAAAGGTGTTCCACCAGCCTCTGATGTGTCAGCATTGCGACAATGCCCCCTGTGAAAATGTGTGTCCCGTTTCGGCCACCATGCACAGCAACGAAGGATTGAACCAGGTGGCCTATGTGAGGTGCATCGGGACCAAATATTGCATCAACAACTGTCCCTACCGGGTGAGGAGATTTAACTGGTACAAGTACATCAAAAACGATAAATTCGATTTCAACCAGAACAGCGACCTCAGCCGCCTGGTGCTGAATCCGGATGTGACCGTTCGAGAAAGGGGTGTGGTGGAGAAATGCACCCTCTGCGTGCAACGCATCCAGGAGAAGAAGCTGGAAGCCAAACTGGAGGGAAGAGTCCTGAAAGACGGAGAGATACAGCCGGCCTGTGTGCAGTCCTGTCCTTCCGGAGCCCTGGTGTTCGGAAACATGAACGATCCCGAATCAAAGGTGAGTAAGCTGAAGATGCAGGAGCGCAACTACTACCTGCTGGAGCAGCTTCATACCCTGCCATCGGTGGGCTACCTCACCAAAGTAAGAAACACCGAAGCGGAGCCCGGCAAAAGCCCTGATTCGCGCACAGCTGAACCTGCAGGAGAGGAACAACATGGATAACATACTAAACAGGATATATGTATAATACGGAAGTCAGGGGACCGCTGATACTGGGCAATAAGTCACTCAGTCAGATCACGGCCGACATTACCTCACCGCTTTATGCGCGGCCCAAATTCTGGTGGATTGTGGGAATGGGCATCAGTTCCATCATGATGCTGCTGGGATTCTGGGCCATTTATGTGACCATATCACAGGGGATTGGAACCTGGGGAGTAAACAATACGGTGGGCTGGGGATGGGCCATCATCAACTTTGTCTGGTGGATCGGAATTGGTCACGCCGGTACGGCTTTCTCCATCTTCCTGCTGATTCTGAGGCAGGAGTGGCGCTCCTCTATCAACCGCGCCGCAGAAGCCATGACCGTGGTGGCGGTGGGGTGTGCAGCCATCTTCCCGGCCCTGCATATGGGCCGCATATGGGATGCCTTCTTCATCTTGCCCTACCCCAATACCAGGGGCCCGCTCTGGGTGAATTACAATTCACCTCTGTTCTGGGACTTCATAGCCATTTCGGCCTACTTGCTTATCTCGGCCTCCTTCTGGTACCTGGGGATGATTCCCGATTTTGCCACCATTCGTGACCATGCGAAATCGAAGATCAAAAAGGCAGCTTACGGATTTTTCGCCATGGGATGGAGGGGATCGGTCGGAGAATGGAAAAGATACGAAGGCCTCAGTTACATCCTGGGTGGGATAGCTGCCGTACTGGTGGTCTCGGTACACTCCATTGTATCGACCGACTTTGCGGTCTCGGTGGAACCGGGCTGGCACACCACCATCTTCCCACCCTACTTTGTGGTGGGGGCCATCTTTTCCGGCTTCGCCATGGTGATGACCCTGATGATCATCCTCCGGAAGATCTATAAGTTTGAAGAATATGTGACCAACGCTCACCTCGATAAGGTGGCCAAAATCCTGATGTTTGTATCGCTGATCATGGGTACCGCTTACCTGACAGAAATTTTTACGGCCTGGTATTCCGGGAACGAGTATGAGATCTTCACCTTTTTCCACAACCGGATTACCGGGGAGTTTACCAAGCAATTCTGGGCCATGTTCATTTTCAATGCCATCGTTCCCCAGCTTATGTGGTTTAAAAAGATCCGAAGCAACCTGGTGATTGTATTCATCATTTCCATCCTGATCAATGTGGGGATGTGGTTTGAACGATTCAATATTGTTGTGACCTCCCTCTCAAAGAACTATCTCCCGTCTGCATGGGCCACCTATACGCCCACCTTTGTGGAAATAGCCATGTACATCGGTACCCTGGGGATCTTCATTTTCGGGGTCCTGCTCTTCTTCAAGTACATACCCATGATTGCCATCAGCGAAGTGAAGGCAGTCAATAAGCACCAGGTGAAAAAGTAGAAAGTAGAAAGTAGAAAGTTAAAAGTCATAAAGAGACTAAAACAATGGACACACAATATCTATTAGGGGTATATAAGGAGGAGGAAACTCTGCTTGCTGCTTTCAGGAAATTGAAGGAACAGGAGATCGAGATAGAGGATGTATTCACTCCCTATCCGATCCACGAAATTCTGGAGAATCATGGGAGGAAATCGAAAATAACCGTGGTGGGGTGGTTCTATGGCTTATTCGCTACATTGGGGGTTCTGGCCTTCCTGATCTATACGGCGGTAATTGACTGGCCGCTGAATTACGGGGGAAAGCCCAGCAATGCCTTTCCATCTTTCCTGGTGATCACCATCGTCCTGACCATCTTCAGCATCACCATTCTGAGTCTTTTTACCTTTTCATGGCGGGCCAATCTCTGGCCTTCCAATGAGAAACCTATTTACCACCCAGAGGCCACGGACGACAAGTTTGTGATCCTGGTCAAAAAGGAGAAGGTCGACACAGGGAAGGCAGAATCGCTTATGAAAGAATGCGGGGCCATTGAAGTAATAGAAAAGTAAATAATAGATAATGAACAGATCAATCCTATTAATATCCATCGCCTTACTGGCGGTGATCTCATGCGACAGGACCCGGTCCAGCACCGGCTGGGACTATATGCCCGACATGTACTATTCCAATGCCTACGAGTCCTATACAGCCAATCCCAACTTCGAGGACAATCAGACCATGAGAACGCCCGTAGAGGGAACCGTTCCCAGGGAGATGCTTCCCTTTGCCTGGGAAAAGACGGATAAGGATCGGCTGGCAGCGGGAGAAGCACTGGTAAATCCGTTGGAGGGCAATGACGAGAACCTGGCCGGTGGCAGGGAAGCCTATGAGATCTTCTGCATCTCCTGTCATGGACCTAAGGGCGATGGTCAGGGCCATCTCTTTACCAGCCAGCGATATCCTTATCCCCCGGCAAACCTGACAAGCGACAATGTAAAGGCACTGAAGGATGGTGAGATCTATCATTCCATCACCGTGGGTTACGGGATCATGGGTGCCCATGGAGCCATGATCAGGCCCGAGGACCGGTGGAAAATCATTCTTTATATTCGTGAGAACCTTCAAAAGTAGTTGGCCTAAAACAATTATAATGGAAGAGAAAATTAAACTATCCCGCATCTATATCATCGCCACCTTACTTATGATGGCCGTGGGCATTGCTGCCCTGATAGCCGCGTTTATGGGAGATCCTCAGAGGGGCTGGGCCAATGTGCTGCTGAATAATGTCTACTTCGTCTCCCTGGCTGCCGGGGCCCTTTTGTTTGCCTCCATCCAGCGGGTTACGCATTCCGGCTGGTCGGCTGGATTTATCAGGGTTCCCGAGGCCATGGCCGGTTTCCTTCCTGTGGCGGCCATTCTCTTCCTGGTGATGATTTTTGGTGCTCAATCCTTGTACCACTGGTCCCATGCAGATGCAGTAGCTCATGATCCTTTACTGGCTCATAAGGCTCCCTACCTCAATCTGCCGTTCTGGAGTATCCGCATGGGGATCTATTTTGCCCTGTGGATTCTGATGTTTGTGATCATCCGCAGGCTGTCAGTCAGGGAAGATGCCACCGGTGGCCTGGATATCTTTAAGAAACTGGAGCACCGGGCCAAGGTGTTTATCTTTATTGTGATCATCACTTTCTCTTTTGCCATGATCGACTGGGTCATGTCCATCGATGCTCACTGGTACAGCACCATTTTTGCCATCCGGAATTTTGTGGCCGCCTTTCACCATTCTGCCATTGTGATCACATTTATCGTGTTGCTGATGAACCAAAAAGGATATTTCCCATTCCTGAACAAGAGTCACCTGGGCGATTTCTCGCGTTACATCTTCATGCTCTGCATCATCTGGGGTTACTTCTGGTTTGCCGAGTTCATGCTGATCTGGTATGCCAACATTCCCGAAGAAACCGCATATTTTCTCCCGCGTATCAGGGGAGAAGGGTGGAGGTTCTACTTCTTTGCCAACATCGCTATCAACTGGTTTCTGCCCTTTGTGCTACTGATGCCAAGGCTACCGCCAGGAATAAAACGGTGCTGAAGGTGGTGATCCCCATCCTGATTGTGGGACAGTTCATCGATCTCTACATACAGATATTTCCCGGAACAGTGGGGGAGCAGGTGCTGGGTTTCCAGGAGATCGGGACCTTTGTGGGATTTGCCGGCTTATTCATGCTGGTCACCGGATGGGTGCTTAGCCGGGCCAATCTCTACCCGGTAAATCATCCCTACCTGGAGGAGAGTAAGAATCACCACAGCTGATTTCCGGAAGGTTTTAGTAAATTCGCCTTTCTTTTAATTTTTCCTCTGGATGAAAATATACCGGTACTTTCATTATCTGGGTCTTGATATAGTGCTTGGGGCCCTGGCCTCCTCCTGTTTTGCGGCCCGACTGTTTGGGACCCATCCAGGCCTGATCTGGTGGATCGCCCTGGCACTCACGATCTGGCTACTCTACACCGGCGATCACATGCTGGATGCCTGGAGGCACCGTAAGAAAGTACAACGCGAAATGCACTTTTTCCTGCTCAAGCACCGAAGGTTGGTGATCTACTCCCTGGGGGTGGTTGCCGTGGTGGATTTCATGCTGGTCAGCAACCTGCTCGACAAGGAACTGTTCAAATATGCACTGATGCTGGCCGGACTGGTGCTGCTTTTTTATGCCATGCGCCATGTCTTCCGAAAGAACCGCTTTCTGTTTATCCCGGGAGAACTTTTTGTGTTGCTCCTTTACATGGCCGGAACCTGGCTGGGTCCAGTTGCTTCTGTGGAGGGTGGATTTGAGACTTCGCAAGGACTAATTGCACTGATTTTTGGGGGCGTGCTTGTGATGAACCTGGGAGTGATTTCCCTCTACGACATTCAACTCGATTCCAGGATGGGCATTTCCTCCCTGGCCAATATGCTTGGGAAAAAGAGGACCAAAAACCTTTTGGTAGTTACCGGAATAGGAATCTACCTGGTATCGGCATTGCAGTTCATGGTGTTTGATACCGACCGCTACTCCCAGTATGCCCTGATCTTATGCGGCATGGCTACCATCCTGTTGCTGGTGGTTTACATGCCATCCCACTTCCGGGGGAATGATCTTTACCGGTGGACCGCCGATGCGGCACTCTTCATGGGATTCCTCTCCCTCCTGGTCAAATAGGCCTATATGCTTAATGCTCATCCTATTAAAGCAAAACATACATCCTGCTCTGCCTGTAGAATATTCCTCATGCTGGGTATGCTGGCTCTGATGCATACAGCCATTGGCCAATCCAAAGACAGTACCGAGAAAATCAACTATTTTGGGGGTTCGGTGACTCTCACCAATAACGGAATTTCGTTCCTGCCCTCTTTCTCTTTAGGGAAACCAGCAGCATTATTTAATATGAAAGCATGAAGGAAACTGACCTTTGAACCAGAGCTACGCTTCGCGCTGGATGGCAAACCCTGGGCTTTCATTTTTTGGTGGCGCTATAAATTTTTGAGTGAGCGGAGGTTTCAGATTCGTGTGGGAGCCCATCCGTCCATTCTTTTCGCAACAATGCCTGTAAGCGTTGACGGGGTGACGAGTGATAAGCTGATTGCCCGTCGCTATATTGCCGGAGAGATAATGCCCGACTTTTATATCACTAATCAAATAAGCGTGGGCATGTATTACCTGAAAGGATATGGTTTCCAGGATGATGCGGTAAAGAATACGGACTTCATTACCATCAACGCCAAATTCTCCGACATCAGACTTTCAAAAAGAGTATCACTTGGTCTTTATCCCCAATTTTATTATTTGAAGATGGATGATACAGATGGATTTTACTTTTCGTCCACACAAACTTTGAAAATTAAAGATTTCCCGCTTTCCATAGCGTCCGTCATCAATCAACCCATCCAGTCAGATGTAGTGGGAGGTCAGGATTTTGTCTGGAATGTGAGCCTGATCTATTCTTTCGGCAATCAATATCGCTCATTAAACTAAGCCTAAATTTCCTGGCTCTAATCCTTTGGCTTACTTCGATTAGTCTATATTTAATCCGGGACCGACCACTTTCATATCGTGGTCTTCAAATACTTTTTCAATTTCTTTGGTCGTTGGAGGAGAAGTCCATGCATCTGTGGTCTTAAAAAAGTCTTCCATTTTTCCAGCTGGCATATAGGAAACTATTACTTTGCCTGTTTCTGTTGCCTGAGCAAAGGCATGGGGAACGTTTCTTGGCAAAAAAATAGTATCTCCTGATTTCATCTGAAATTTTTCATCACCCACTTGAAAAAGATATTCTCCTTCAACTATATAAAAGAACTCATCCTGATAGAGATGAATATGTAATGGAGGTCCTCCTTTGGGGGTGAATCCATTTTGCTCAAACACCGCTAAATCGCCATCTGTATCTTGTGATGATATTTTAATATCTAAGACGTTCAGGGTTACCCCCTTCATTTTAAAGTGTTTCCCATACCTTGCTTCACCTGAATTTACTTTAAATCCTCGATGGGTTCTTTTCATGATCCTGGAACCCATTTTTGCAGAGGTGAGCAATGGAAAAATGGCAAGCATTGTCAACATAAATCTTCCACGTTTCATATCTTATTTTTTTATCCATTGAATAGGCTTATCATTCTCATGATCCTCTTTGGGGAGGTTTCATGCCAAGTTGTTCCATGAGTGACAATCGGTCAGCGACTCCCCAATGTTCTGCAAGTTTCCCGTCTTTAAATCGCATGATATCTATGACCGTAATCTCAAATTTTTTTCCTGTCGGAGGCATGGGGCCAAATTGTCTTTCATGGGTACCTTGCCCACTCATACGACCCCATATTGTATCTCCACCAACTACCATATCTTTTACGGTCAAAGAGAAATCCGGAAATGAGTAATGTAGATTATCAATGGCTTTTTTAACACCCTTTACATTGGGTGGGAAAAATCCATGCTGATGTTCGACAAAATCAGGTGAGGCATATGTGTCAAAAACAGTTAGGTCTCCTTTGCTAAAACCACCCTCAATTAAAATTCTGAAAATTTGCTCATTGGTTTTCATATACGGATTCATGTAAGATATAAGTACAGCCAAGAGATGGTCTTGATGGCAGAACCCTTACTATAACAATGGAAACTTAGGAAAGTTATTCCAGTGGGATTTAAAATGAATCAATCACCAAAACTCCTTTATTCTCAAAAAGATCCATGTTGGGTAAGGCACTGCAGGCTTCTTCCAGTGAGATGGTCTTTTCAATAAGTTTTTCGGGCTGTAGTTTCCCGTTTTTAATCATATTGAGCATGTCGGGATATTTATATGCTTGCATGCCATGACTTCCAATGATTTCCAATTCTTTGGCAAGCACTTTATCCATGGGTACTTTAGCATGCTGATGGTTTCCGGTCATCAGACCCACCTGAATGTGTTTCCCTCTTTTCCTTAGATTGGCAGCCCTTATGTCACTTAGCTCTTCTGGAATTTTTACCAGATTGGTATCTGCATAATCCAGGGCCACAAATTCGGCAAAGGAACCCCAATGGGTAAATCCGGGCTGGGATTGATGATCACAGACCCGTAGCTCCGACTTTCACCACAACCCCATAATTTTTGGGTGTGGGCTCTGCCACATTTTGAATGGCTATAGGTCCCTGATATGTCTCATAAACGGCTGCTCTCATTATTTTCTATATGGATTGATCCTGCCTTTCCAAGTATTCAGGATAATCATAATTCTGATCAATGCCGGCAGCACCCCCGAAGAAATAATTAGCTTTCGTTTGTTTTCATATGCATTGACCCGGGAAAATGACCTTTGCCGATGGAGCTCCGATGCGGCGCTCTTCATGGGATTTATTTCCCTGCCAGAATTTATTTTTATAACTTGTTGATTGTTAATTAAGTTTTCATAAAAAAACAGCAAGAAAAATGAGTAGGATGATCATGAAATCAGTCATTTTGCTTGCCCTGGCGGCAAGCTGTTATCTACCTGCAGCAGGTCAGGATTCGAACACCGGATGGCAGACCCCGCCGGAAGAAATCATGAAGGTGCTTCATGCTCCGCAACTCCCATGGATATGGACATCCCCAACGGGCGAGTATTTATTCCTGGCCGAACCCCCGGACTATCCTCCACTTGCCGAAATGGGAGCTCCCATGCATAAACTGGCCGGGATGCGGGTCAATCCTGCCAACAACGGCTATCATGGTGATCACGGGGGCACTTCGCCCTATGTCATTCGCATTGAGGACGGGGCCCGGACAGCGCTTGATCTGCCTGCAGGGGCCGAGGTCCTTGAGGTAAGCTGGAACGTGGATGGACAGCGCTTCGCCCTTGCTGTAGGGTATCCCGACCGCATAGAACTGTGGACCGGATCGGTGGATGGAAAAATTAGGAAGATCGAAAACATCCTTCTCAATCCCCTGTTGGGCAGACCTGTGACCTGGCTGCCCGATCAGGAACGGCTGTTGGTTTACCGCGTCCCGGAGCGTGGACCAGCTCCAACAGCGCCGGTTATTCCGGCAGGCCCGGAAATCCGGGAGGGAGCAGGGGCCACGGCCCGCTCCACTTACGAAGCCCGCAATCTGCTTGAGACCGCCTACGACGATGATCTGTTTTCCTATTATACCAGCAGCGAACTGGTCATTGTGGAGCCGGGAACAGGCAAAATGAAGGTTCTGGGCGGACCCGCCCCCTATTTCACAGCCGAGTTTTCACCTGATGGAAAGTACGTCCTCATAGAACGCCTGGTGGGTCCCTGGTCGCACGAGGTGGCCAGGAGGCGTTTTGCCAGTGAGGCCGAAGTATGGAACGAACAAGGGGAAAAGGTGGCAAATATTTATTCCTACCCGCTGGCCGATGCGGTACCGGTCCACGGAGAGATAGAGGGACCGCGTTCGATTAGCTGGCGACCCACGGCACCACACACCCTTTACTGGGTGGAGGCACTGGATGGCGGGGATCCGATGGCTGAAGTGCCCCACCGCGACCGGCTCATGCGACTGGATGCCCCTTTCATGGGCAAGTCCGAGGAGGTCTTCAGAGCAGAACACCGAATCCTGCCATGGATGAATGCATGGGCGGAAGAAGGGGGCGTACTTATGCTGACTGAAAACGAACGGATGCGTCGCTGGAGCTATACCTGGCTGCTGGACGTTGACAAAGGCACTTCACGGCTCTGGTTCGATATGGATGAGAGCGATCGCTACAACGATCCGGGCAGTCCGCTCAGCAAGCAATTGCCCAATGGGCACTGGGTCATGCGTCAGCTTAAGAATGAGGTATATTTCCGGGGCAGCGGGGCCACCGACCAGGGCGACAGGCCCTTCCTGGATCTCCGGAACCTGGAAAGTGACAAGTCCACCCGGCTTTTCCGCTGTGATCCGGATCGCTACGAGTCATTTGTGGCCTTTGCTGGTGATGGGGACAAGTTCATACTGCGTTCTGAGTCTCCGGTCGATGTGCCCAACTACTACCTGACTACCCCGGGAAAAAAGATCAAAGCGGCAGAAGGGGAGGCCACCAGGCAACTGAAGCGGGTACCGATTACACATTTTGAGGATCCCACACCTGAGTTGCGACAGATCGAGAAGCAGATAGTCCGCTACGAACGGGAGGATGGGGTTCCTCTTAGTTTCCAGCTCCTCCTTCCTCCCGGATACCAGGAAGGTACTGCACTGCCCACTGTGATCTATGCTTACCCCCTGGAGTATGCCAGTGCCAGCACCGCGGGACAGGTCAGTGGCTCATCACGGCGCTTCATGAGATTGAACGGGGCCTCTCACCTTTATTTCCTGCTTCAGGGCTATGCGGTCCTGGATCAGACCGCCATGCCCATGGTAGGTGATCCGGAGACCACCTACAATACCTTCGTACCCCAGCTGGTGGCAGATGCGGAGGCTGCGGTGGCCAAGGCGGTGGAGATGGGAGTGACCGATCCAGAGAGGATCGGCGTAATCGGTCACAGCCATGGCGGACTCATGGTGGCCAATCTCCTGGCACATACGGATCTGTTTAAAGCCGGCATTGCTCGCAGCGGCTCCTACAACAAGACCACCCAGCCCTTCGGCTTTCAGTCCGAACGCCGCTCCCTCTTCGAGGCAAGGGAGGTGTACATCCAGGTTTCCCCGACTTTTTTCGCCAATCAGGTCAACGAACCGGTGCTAATTATCCACGGGAACGACGACTCCAACCCGGGAACCCTCACCTTCCAGTCAGAGGTCTTTTACGAAGCCGTAAGGGGATCGGGAGGTACTGCCCGCCTGGTGCTTTTACCTTTCGAGGACCATGGCTACAGGTCAATGGAAAGCATAGAGCATGTGCTGTGGGAACAGCTCAGGTGGTTTGATACTTATGTAAAGGAACAGGAGCCATAGCAGAGCTTCACGGGCAACAAGTATTACCTGATTAACAGCGAGGAAGTCTTGTTGATTCCCAGGGTTTGAACTTTATTGGTATTTTTAGGATTGGCCCGTCTTTATTCCCCTTGCGCAATGATTATGCTATGATAGCTAAATACTCATCCTTCTGCGCCTACAGAACCTTCCTGGTACTTTGCCTGCTTGCTCTGATGCATACAGCTCTTGCCCTCTTTCTCTTTAGGGAAACCTGCCGCTCTATTTAATATGAAAGTTGGGAGGAAGCTGACCTTTAAACCTGAGTTACGCTTCGGCCTTGATGGCAATCCCCGGGCTTTCATTTTCTGGTGGCGCTATAAGTTTTTGAGTGAGCGGAGATTTCAAATTCGCGCGGGAGCCCATCCGTCAATACTTTTTGCTAGCATGCCTGTGAACGTAAATGGAGTGACCAGTGATAAACTGATCGCCCGGCGCTATATTGCAGCAGAGATAATGCCCGACTTTTATATCACTAAAAAAATAAGCGTGGGCATGTAATACCTGAAAGGATATGGGCTCCAGGATGATGCGGTAAAGAATACGGACTTCATTACGCTAAATGCCAAATTCCCTGACATCAGACTTTCAAAAAGACTATCACTCGGTCTTTATCCTCAATTTTATTATTTGAAGATGGATGATACGGATGGATTATAATTCTCCTCCACACAGGCTCTGAATATTAAAGATTTCCTGCTTTCCATTCAGTCCATCATCAATCAACACATCCAGTCAGATGTAGTGGGAGGTCAGGATTTTGTTTGGAATGTGAGCATGATCTATTCTTTCGGCAATCTCTACCGCTTATTATGAGTGTATCATTCTGATTGAGCAATTCGTTCATTTATCCAATTAAAATACAGCTCATTGGCAAGATCTGCCATTTTTAGATGTAGAATATTGAAGCCATGAGCCACCTCAGGAAAAACAGCCAGATAGGTTTTATTTCCAGCAGAGCGCCAACGAGCTTCCATAAAGTAGGTATCATCCAACAAGGCATCAGCCGTGCCTATAAGGAAAAAGGCGGGTGGTAGATTTTGTAAGTCAGCGTAAAGGGGCGAACAAAAGGGATTTTGTCGTTCTTCCATGGTCATCGTGCCACAGATATGCCTTAAAACCTCGCTCAATAGCCATTTATTGAGTCCCCAGGTTTCATCGCTAGCCTGTCTATGAGAAGGTGTTAGCCCAAGGTCAAATAAGCCTTGTTGAAGACCTACTCCTAAAATTTTGCTTGCTGCATTTAGTGAATCTCTAACATATATTGCAGTAGTAGCTGCAAGTTGAGCACCTGCCGATCCGCCTCCAATGAAGATTTTATCCGTTCCGAATTCTGCTTCAGCGTTCGCCAAAAGCCATTTCACCGCGGCGTTACAGTCATATATCTGAGCCGGAAATGGATATTCAGGTGCCAGATGATAATCTACACTTACTACCGCAAGCCTGCACCTTTGAGCCATCACATCGTTTAATGAATCATCGGCCATGGCTGAACCCCAGATATGTCCACCCCCATGAATATCGAGATAGACTGCATCGATTTTTTCAGGTTTAAAAATTCGAAGACCAATCTTGCCATATGGGCCATCAATCTCTTGTTGTGTGGGTACCAATACTGTGTTAACTGGTTTGTCCATCGCAGCCCGTACCATTTTTATAATTTCGAGTGATAGGGTCATATGGGGTATTTTGGGCTGAGCCATGTAGTATTCTCGTGCTTCGGCCTGATATTCGCTATAATCCACATCCAGGTTGTTTTGCTGTGCGGACATGTTATTTACTGCAATGGCGGAAAGGATGAACAGGAATGCTCTGTAAGAATATTTCATTTTATATGGGTTTATAATGCTAATCAGAAAAACTGAAATAAATACACTAAACGCTCTCTTGTTCACTGTCAATAGTTTTTTACACTATTTATTCTTTCTGTCATAATGGGACTAGGCCTGCCTTACCCAGAAAATGTAATGGACCTTCCGGAGCTAAAAAACACATTATCAGGATAATTCCTGACTCAATGAAAAGGAGATGTGGGTTTAGATCGCTAAGCTCAAATCTCACCTTTCACCTGGTAGCCGGTATCGGTGATTTTGCCTTCAATTTCCTCCAC
>SPBY01000222.1 GCA_004525825.1 Bacteroidia bacterium | reverse complement strand
AAGAATGAGCGATGCTCAGAACGGTCCGCTTTTCGCAGGTTTCCTAAAAATCCTCCCGGTATTTATCATGGTGTTTCCCGGGATCCTGGCTTATGCGCTGTTCTCGGATAAAATCGACAATCCCAACGATACCCTGATGGTTCTGATCTCGAATGTGCTGCCGAGCGGACTCATCGGGCTCATGACTGCTGCCCTGCTTGCAGCCCTCATGAGTACCATATCAGCGGCACTGAACAGTGTGGCAACCCTGGTTTCCCTGGACATCCTGAAAAGGATGCGCCCATCCACTCCGGATAAAATTGTATTGAGGACCGGCCGCATCACCAGCGTGGCGGTGATTCTCCTGGCCATATCCTGGTCCCCGTTGATCGGACGTTTCGAGAGCATCTTCGATGCCATCTCCATTGTACTTTCCATGCTTTCCCCCCCGGTGGCCTGCGTCTTTGTCATGGGGATTCTTACTTCGCGGGGAAACGACCGGGTGGCCTTCTATACCATGATCTTCGGACTCCTGGCGGGAAGCCTGGTTTTTTGCCTGGACTTTGATCCCATATCCGGATCCAGGCTGATTACCGATGGCCTGGGCATCCCCTTCCTGATGCAGGCCTGGTGGTTGTTTGTGCTTTGCACAGTATTTTACCTGGTAATGAGCTTCTTTTCTGCCCCCCGACCTCTGGCAGAGATCAAGGATCTTATCTTCAGGAAAGAGACCCTGCATGGACTGGGTGCCCGAATCAGCGGCATCAAGGATCCCAGACTCTGGGCAGGCCTGTTGTTTCTCATTATGATCCTTTTATACATCTATTTTAGCTAATTATAGAATCCATGCCCTATGAAAACCCCCTGGATTGCCTGCCTGAGTCTATGCCTGATCCTTTTCTCCTCCTGTTCTGAAAAACCAGTCACCCGCTATGGTTCAGTCATCCGTATCTTGCCTGAAAAATTGGAGGAGTATAAGGCCCTCCATGCTAATCCATGGCCCGCTGTCAACCAGATGCTGAAGGAAGCCAACATCCGGAATTACTCCATTTACTACCGGGACGGTTACCTATTCAGTTACTTCGAATACACCGGGACAGACTTTGAGGCCGACATGGAAAAAATGGCCCGGGATTCACTCACCCGGGAGTGGTGGAAACTCACCGATCCCTGCCAGAAACCTGTGGAATCGGCCGGCGATGGCGTCTGGTGGGCCGATATGGAAGAAGTCTACCACCTGGACTAATCTCCCCCATCCCTGAACACCTCCTAAGTTCTCACCCCTCCCGGACTGCCATAGTACTGGAGCGCGGAGATATCCCCAGGGTCAGGTAGTAGATACATTAGTTATCCAAATCAATCCCTTACCACTAAACGGTTTGCGCAAGCAAACCCTAACCCGCTCGCGTCAGCGAGCGCTTATATCCACCTCACCAGCGGGAAGTCCATGCGGTGCGGAATGTGCTCGTGCTTGGGGTAGATCCTGAATCCAACGTCAAAGACTCCGGTTTCGTCCACCTTCTGTACTAAGGTGTATTCTGCCATCGAACCATCGACCCGGGTACACTCAAAGTCATCCGTTCCCAGGAAAAACTGGGCCTCGCTCCCATTTCCACTCCTGGTATGTACTATCTCCACACCAATCTCTTCGGCCGACAAAGCACCCAGGTCAAGCACCACCTTCCCGGTATAGGTGTTTCCCACCATGAATTCCTCGCGGGTCACATCAGGAAAGTCATACTCCACCACGCTGATTCCCTTCCACTCATGCAGGATCTTGTTTTTCCACAGGGCCAGCTCCTTGGGGATAAGGTTGTCTTTCTCCTTTAGTTTCTTTGATCGTTCATACAATTTCAGGTAGAACCGGTCGATGTAGTCCCTGATCATTCTGTTCATGGTGAATTCGGGGGCCACATGGGCAATGGTGTTTTTGACCATGCCCACCCATGCCTCCGGGACTTCCTCATGGTTCCGCTTATAAAACTTCTCCGTAATATCGTTCTCCAGAAGCGTATAGAGACGTTCCGCATCCAGTTCATCCTGCAGTTCCTGGATATCGAAAGAGCGATCAAGGGGCAGGGCCCAGCCAGCATCATTGCGGTACCCTTCGGCCCACCAGCCATCGAGTACGCTGAAATGCATGGTTCCATTCATCACCGCTTTCTCGCCGCTGGTTCCTGAAGCTTCCAGGGGACGGGTGGGAGTATTGAGCCAGATATCGACTCCCCTTACCAGTCGTTTGGCCAGCTGAATATCATAATTCTGCAGGAATACGACCTTTCCAATGAACCGTTTACGTTTGGAGATCCCAACGATCATTTTGATCAGGTCCTGACCTGGAATGTCCCTGGGATGCGCCTTCCCTGCAAAAACAAACTGAACCGGTTTTTCAGGATTGTTGACGATCCTGGCCAGCCGGTCCAGGTCACTGAAGAGCAGTTGGGCACGTTTATAGGTGGCAAATCTCCTGGCAAAACCAATGGTCAGCGCATTGCGATTCAGGGCATTGGAGATCTCAATCATCTGGCCAGGATTGTGTGTGATCCTGGTGGAGGCTTCGGCCAGCCGTTCTTTGATGTGGTCGATCAATCTCCCGCGCTCTTCGGATTTCAGGCTCCATATCTCTTTGTCGGGGACCTGCTTGATCCTGTCCCACATTTCCCTATCCTCCTGATGCTTGAAACAATCCTCCCCAAAGGTCTTCTCGTAAAGTTTTTTCCACTCAGGGCTCAGCCAGGTGGGCAGGTGAACCCCGTTGGTTACATACCCTATATGCAGTTCATCTGTCAAATATCCGGGCCACATTCCGGTAAACATATCCCTCGATACTTCCCCGTGCAGTTTGCTCACCCCGTTCACCTCCTGGGATAGTTTTACAGCCAGCACACTCATGGAAAACTTCTCATTCCTCTGATTGGGATGGAACCTGCCCATGTCCATGAACTGGTTCCAGGTAATCCTCAGCCTTTCCGGATAGTGTGCCACATAAGTCCGTAGCAGGTCCTCCTCGAAAGAATCGTGACCGGCAGGAACCGGGGTATGGGTAGTAAAAAGGCTGGATGCCCTGACCAGCTCCACCGCTTCCGGGAAGGTCATATTGTCGATTTGGATATATTCCCGCAAGCGTTCCAGACTGGTAAAAGCTGCATGCCCCTCGTTGCAGTGATACAGGTCGGTTTCCAGTCCAATGCTCCGCAGAGCCCTGATTCCCCCAATTCCCAACAGGATTTCCTGCCTCAGACGATTCTCGTTATCCCCGCCATAGAGGTTGTGCGTGATTCCGCGGTCCCCTTCCTGGTTGGTATCAAAATCCGTGTCAAGCAAATACAGTGGGATCCTTCCCACCTGTACCTTCCAGATCCTGGCAAACAGGGTCCGTCCGGGCAGCACGATCTGAACATATTTCCAATTACCCTCTTCATCCCTGACCGATATGACAGGCAGTCTGGAAAAATGCTGTGCATCGCTGAGTGCTACCTGCTCTCCACCGGCCGAAATCACTTGCCTGAAGTAACCATACCTGTAAAGCAATCCCACTCCCGTCAGGGGAATGTTGTAATCGCTGGCCTCCTTCAGATAATCCCCTGCAAGTAGTCCAAGCCCTCCCGAGAAAGTCTTCAGTGAATTGTGAATCCCGTACTCCATGCTGAAATAGGCAATGGAGGGAATCCCCTTCTTCGGTTTCTCCGCCATGTAGCTTTCAAATGCACCATACACCTCCTTCAGCTTTGAGATGAACTCCTGATTCTTATTCAGTTTCTTCAGTGTATCATAGGACAAGCGTTCCAGCAGCTCCACCGGATTTTCCATCACCTCCTCCCACAGCTCAGGATGGATGGAGGCAAACAGGTCAATGGCATCCTGTGTCCAAGACCACCAGAGGTTCCTGGAAAGCTCTTCCAGGGGTTTCAGGTTCTCCGGAATGTTCTGCTGAACCAATACACGTCTCCAGAAGGGATGAATATCCACCAATGCCTGTTCTGTCTCGGGCAGTCTTTCGATCCTCTCTTTCTCGTAATAGACCACCTCTTTCCCGGAGGCGCTCTCCAGGGCATGGTCAAAGGCCTTCCAGTAATTCTTAATCAGGCTATCCCACAATGCAATCCGGGAGATGGCATGGGCACCCTCCCTTTCACTGCTGCTTAGATCCCCTTTATTCTTACAGCTGTTGTAGATCGCTCTGCTGATCCCGCTGACCACCTCGCTGTCGTTGAAATCGTCCCTGGGGATCACGGTGATACCGCTTACCTCTTTCTTATACTTATTGTTGACCCACAATCCAAATCCGGTGAGGGAGGTGGTCACGGTAGGAACACTGAAAGCCAGGCTTTCCAGGGGGGTATAGCCCCAGGGTTCGTAATAAGATGGGAACAGGGTCAGATCCAGTCCGATAAGCACTTCATAATAGGCCAGATTAAATACCCCGTCGTTGCCATTCAGGTAAGAGGGCACAAATATCACCTTCACCCGATCCTCAGGGGTGTTGTTCAATCCATTGTTCCTGATCCTGTTCAGAATCTGATCATGCTCGGCATAATGAAGGTTGTGTGTCAGGTGCTTATCCGGTATATCGCTGCCGCCATCCTGTTCAAGGGCCTCCAACAAATCTTTGCGCGGACCGTAATGGTTGGCAGGGATCAGCAGGAATGCCACCGCGTTGTGGGAACATTTTTTGTCCCTGTTTAATTCGCCAAGTGCATCTATAAAAAGGTCGATCCCCTTGTTCTTGTATTCGTATCGGCCGCTGGTGGCCATCAAAAGGGTATCGTCGGGCAACTGATCGCCCGTAAGGGTAGATGCCACTTTTAGCATCTTCTCCCTGGCAAGGCTCCTTTTTGCCTCAAAATCTGCTTTGTCGGGAACAAAACTATCCTCGAATCCGTTGGGCAGTACCACATCCACCTCCCGCTCGTGAAACTGTCTGCACTCCCTGGCTGTGAGCTCACTCACTGTGGTGAAGGTATCTGCCTGGTTCGCCGCAAGCTTCTCCAGAGAATGCTTGGCTACCACATTGAGTTCCCTGGCTTTGAGGTCGCCGTTCAGCTGATCCAACTGGGAATAGAGTGCCTGATTGTTGCCGGCAATGGAACGCCCCACGGTGGTGGCATGGGTAGTAAACACGGTACCTACAGAGGGCAAATACTTTTCCAGATAGAGTAGGCCTGCTCCCGTCTGCCATTCGTGAAACTGGGCTACAATATGTTTCTCCTCCAGGTCATAAAACCTGGAGTAGCTTTCGATGGCTTTCCCGGCGGCATATCCGAAAAGTGCTGGTTCAGTATAATCCCACTGTCCACTGATGGAATCCAGCTTGTAGGTCTCCCAGAGCTCCTTGAATATATCGTCCTTCTTCTGAATAAAGGGAGTGAAATCAAGCATCACAGCAATGGGGCTTCCTTTAATCTTCCATCTGCCGATCATCACTCGCAGGCCTTCCCTGGCTGCACTCTCCTTCCATTCAGGGAAGAGGCTGCTGTCCTCACTGAATTCAGGGTGTTCCTCGTTCTCTCTCCACACATCGGGCCCTATGGTGACATATTGGTCATCCATCTCCTTCACCACAGAAAGTGCCTTGGTGGAGATCACTGTATGGATGCCACCCACTTTATTGCATACCTCCCAACTGACCTCGAATAAATAATCAGGTTTCTTCATGCTTAAATATGTATCAGATTATTAAATCTTTCTTGTTATTGAACTCTTCCTTTTAGAAGCTATCGGAGCCTTTTTGGCTGTTGCCGGGCTTTTTTCAGCAGCTTTCTTTGGAGTTACAGGTACTTTCTTGCTGGCTACCACAGCTTTTTTGCTTGTTGTTTTCTTTGGTTCTTTTACTCCTGTGGCCAGACGCTTCTCCAGTTT
>SPBY01000486.1 GCA_004525825.1 Bacteroidia bacterium | reverse complement strand
CCGTGAGTTCACCGGCAAGTTCAATGGCTTCGCGAGCTGTTTTACATCGTTCCAGCATCAGGCGGCAGAGTCTCTGACAATCGATGAGTCCGGAATCGGACTGAAGCTCCTCCCTACCCCCAAAAGTAGACTCTCCAATGCCCAGCTGGTACTGGTTCATGGAGGGATAGGCTGTATTGAGAAACTGGTGGGTCAGTTTCACCTGCGGAATCTCACCAATGGGAATATGGCTATAGCTTGGCATGGCAAAAGAGTCGTTTGCCACCCTGTGGAACATGGGGCTGGTGGCTCCATTTTCATGCTTTCTTGCCGGTACGATATCCATCCAGGATCGGGTACGGTGACTATCGTCGGTATGGGAAGTTATGACCGATCCGTCGGCGGTGGCCTTTTTGCCGGCTGTAACGGAAGTACATCCATCGGCGTAGCCCCCCTCCCAGTCGGGATGTTGGGCCTGAATGGGTGAAAACATCCATAATATTCCTGTGAGAAGCAGAATCATTTTCATCATAGACACATTTGGATTGAGAATTACGAATATAATCATAATGCAACAGAAGCACATTCTGTTTCCATTTTTAGAAACTCATGCAGGGTGCATGGTCATCAGAACTCCGAAGAAAAGTGAAAGGCTATTTCCGGGAAGTTGTCGCGGGCCATTTGCAGGGCATAGGGAGACTCTGCCATGTAGACTTCCCTTCCCTCCTTGTCTTTGGCCAGCTGCTGGAACTTCCTGAGCCTGAAATCTTTCAGTTTCACTTCGTTCTTGCTTTCGATCCAGCATGCCTTGTGCATGGGGAGCTGCTCATACCTGCACAGGGCACCATACTCGTGCTCCAGCCTGTATTGAATCACATCAAACTGCAGGGCTCCCACGGTCCCGATGATCTTCCGTCCGTTAGCCACGCTCACAAAAAGCTGCGCCACCCCTTCGTCCATCAGCTGATCCAGTCCTTTGGATAACTGTTTGAATTTATTGGGATCATTATTCTCCACGTAGCGGAACATTTCGGGTGAAAAACTGGGCATTCCCTGGAACTGCAGTTTTTCCCCTTCACTAACGGCATCACCAATTTTGAAGTTGCCGGTATCGTGCACCCCGACAATATCGCCCGGGTATGCAGCGTCGATGATGGATTTCTTTTCTGCCATGAAGGAGGTGGGACTGGAAAACTTCAGTTTGCGGCCCGTTCTCACATGGACATAGCCTTTGTTGCGCTCGAATTTTCCAGAAACTATTTTAATGAAGGCTATCCTGTCGCGGTGATTGGGATCCATGTTGGCATGTATCTTAAATACAAAACCAGAGAATTTCTCTTCCGCAGGTTCCACCTTCCGGCTCTCCGTCTGGATGGGCCCCGGGGATGGTGCCACCTGGATAAAACAGTCCAGAATGTCCTGGACCCCGAAGTTGTTCAGGGCACTGCCAAAGAACAGGGGCGCCAACCTTCCCTCCAGGTAATCCTCCCTTTTGAAGTCCGGATACACACCTGCAATCAGTGCAAGTTCCTCTCCAAGCCTGTCGGCATGGGGATGGATGTGTTTTCTGAAATTCGGATCGTCCATTTTATCAAACTCCACCAGTTCTCCGATGGTTTGCTTGTTTTCGCTCCGAAAGGAACGGAAGGTCCGGTCAAACCGGTTGTACACTCCCCGAAAATCCGGACCCATGCTCACGGGCCAGCTTAGTGGGTGCACCTGGATTTCCAGCTCCTCCTCAATCTCATCCAGCAAATCAAAAGGATCCCTGCCGGGACGATCAAGTTTATTGACAAAGACCATTACCGGTGTTTTACGCATGCGGCATACGTTCATGAGTTTCCGGGTCTGTGCCTCTACCCCTTTGGCCGCATCAATCACAATGATTACACTATCGGCAGCTGTCAGGGTCCGGAATGTATCCTCTGCAAAATCCTGGTGACCAGGGGTATCCAGGATATTGATCTTTTTGCCTCCATACTCAAATCCCATGACCGAAGTGGCCACCGAAATGCCCCGCTGTTTTTCAATCTCCATGAAATCGGAAGTGGCGGTCTTCTTGATCTTGTTGGATTTAACAGCCCCGGCCACATTGATGGCACCCCCAAACAACAGGAATTTCTCTGTCAGCGTGGTTTTTCCCGCATCGGGGTGACTAACAATGGCAAAGGTTCTTCGCCTCTCTATTTCTTCTTTTAGCTTCATCCTTGAAAATGATCGGCAAAGTTAATAATAATCCTATTTTTGGGGGACATAATGGATGTTATTAAAATGGACGACAAAAAGAAAGAAGGACGTTACTCACGCATATACAAGCAGCTTAAGGACTTGCTGCTTAAAACCGATGATCCCCTGGCCCGTATGGCTTCTGTTTGTGCCGTTCTGCACCATAAGATGGATTACTACTTCTGGACTGGATTTTACCTGCTTAAAGAAGATAAGCTAATAGTGGGTCCCTACCAGGGTCCGTTAGCCTGCCAGGAGCTTGAGAAGGACAAGGGGGTTTGCTGGGCAGCCGTGAATGGCCGGACCCCTGTACTGGTGGCGGATGTACATGCTTTTCCCGGTCACGTTTCATGCGACTCCAGGTCCCTGTCTGAAATTACAGTGCCTGTATTCAATGGCCAGGGCGAGGTGATGGCAGTCTTTGATGTGGATTCGGATCATACTGATTCATTCACCAGCGTAGATCAGAGAGCACTGTCCGAGATTATGGCCCTGATCTTCTCCACCGAGTAGGGTTTCGTAATTAACTCATCAAATCCCGCATCCGAATAGTCCTCAAAGAAAAGTTCCGGGTTATGTGCCGTAAGGGCAATCACCTTAATGGCATTTATAGGCGAAGGCAATTCATTGCGGATATACTGTGCGGTCTCAACACCGTTCATCACCGGCATCTCAATATCCATGAAAACCATATGGATCTCCTGGGTCCGCAAAATATCAATGGCCTGCTGTCCATTTTCAGCCAGTACAACCTCATTTCCTGTTAATTTAATCAATTCGGAAAGGAGGTAACGGTTGGTGTATATATCGTCCACCACCAGTATCTTCTGCATCGCTCTGCTCTTTGTTATCGGGAGAATAAAAGTAGAAAATATTAACTAAATTACGTGCTCACAGCAGGAGTGGATGTTTGAACTGGATAAAAAGGAGATGGTCATCCGTTACAGTGCAATTGGATTTGTGCTGGGGATAGTGCTCACAGTTTTTGAATATATCCTTCTTCTATACTCAGGGAAAATACCATTTTCATTCAGTGCCATTGCGCAGCTTCACCATACACATGCTATCGTATATCTCATAGATTTCCTGGCTTTACCCGGTCTGGTCTTTGGTGCCTTCATTGGAAACTGGCGCTT
>SPBY01000200.1 GCA_004525825.1 Bacteroidia bacterium | reverse complement strand
CTCAGCCTTCTGTTTACCCTGTAATTCATGACCAGGTTCAGGGCGTGTGGTATATCATAGTTGGCAGGGTAACTTTCCCCACCGTTGATGCGTTGCCATGGAAAGGCTCCGTCTACAGTGATCTCTGATCTCGAAAAAGTATAGGATACCCATCCGTTCAGCTTGCCTGATTCCTTCTCCAGCATCAATTCGATTCCGTAAGCGTCCTGTGTCCCCTGCAGTATATCTTGCTCAATGTGTTGAGAACCAATAATATCAGCACTCTGTTTGTACTCCACAATATTATGGATCTTTTTCAGGTAGACCTCAGCTGAAGCCTGAATGCCCGTTCCGGGAAAATCCTTAAAAAATCCGGCAGAGTACTGGTCGCCGTAGGGGGGGCTGATATGGTAATCACTGAGCTTCCACTGGTCGGTTGGAGCAATGGCAATGGTGTTGGTCAACAAGAAAAGGTATTGCCGTGTCCTGTTGTAGGATAGTTTAACTGAACTGCTGGATCCTGTCCTGAAATTAGCTGCAAACCTGAAATCCGGACCTGAATAGCTTTTTATTGGAACCCCCGGCCCATAGATCATGGTATCAATAATGTTTGCAGGATTCGTGGGTGTGTTGGCAGAATAGGTAAATATTTCTGCCGGACCCAGATTGTTGAAAAGGGTATACCTGATGCCTCCGTATAAAGTAATTCCCGGAAGGATCTCATACTTATCGCTAATGTAAATTGCGGATTCAATCCCGTTATCTATGCCCAGCAAGGCTGATTTCCTGACAGACTGGTCGCCGAAAGGTGCTAACATACCCCTGTCCAGGTGATAGTAAATCACCTTGCCACCAAAGGTGATTAAATGTTTTCTGCCAGGTACCCATTTGAAATCAGATACTAGTTCCCCTTGCCCGATCCTGTAATCATGGGCATATGCAGACGAGGGATATTCCTGGTTGACAGTCCCGAAGGAATAGTGACTGAATACGGCTGCCATGTCGGAAGAAAGTGAGGATGATATCCGTCGCCTCCAGGTCATAGACGCACCCATATTCTGGTAATCATAGCTCAATACATTGCTGTATTTAAAACGATCGGAACTGTAGTAGCCAAAGAACTTGATAAGGTTACTATTATCCGGCTCCATGGTGATCCCTGCCGAAAGATCATAGAAAGATGCCCTGCTGTTCCTCAATGCAGGATCTTCAAGAAATTTAAGTATCCAGTCGGAATAGGTGGAACGTGCACTCAATACAAACGAATGCTTCTCCTTCTTCAGGGGTCCCTCAACAGCCAGATGGCCGGTGATGGGGCTGATCCCTCCCCTGGCTGTGAACTGGTTCTTGTTCCCTTCACGCGTGGATACGTTGAATACGGATGCAATCCGCCCGCCGTGTTCCACCGGTATACTGCTTTTATAGAGATTAAACTCCTTGATGATATCGGGGCTGAACGCTGAAAAGAAACCGAACAGGTGGGAGGTGTTGTAAACCGGAATTCTATCAATATAAAACATGTTCTGGTCTGCAGAACTGCCCCTGACATTGAGTCCCGAAGAACCCTCCCCAACAGACTGAACACCCGGTAACAATTGTGCTATTTTGATCAGGTCCTTCTCACCCATGATCAGGGGGATCTCCTTAATGGTCTGTATATCGAGCCTGGAATGTCCCATCTGGATCCCGGAGACATTCCGGTATCTTTCTGTACTGATCACCACCTCTTTAATGGGAATGATCTCATTTACCATTCCGACATCAAGCCTGCCATCGGTATATATTGCGAGCTTATATTGCTTCACTTTTTTTCCCAGGCTGTGCACCGATATTTGATGGATTCCCGCAGGCAGGACCACCTGATACTGTCCGTACTGATCCGTAATTATTCCCGTTTCACTCTCCGGGAAATAGATGGTAGCTCCGAGCAGGGCTTCCCCACTTTCCTGGTCCCGGATCTTCCCGTACAGTTTCACCATGCTACCCTGAGCGGCATCCGTACTTCTGCCAATAACTACAGATTCCGTCATCTCCTCTTCTCTCTCGCCTCCGAAGTATATCTTATTCAATGTTTCATCAGAAACTTCGGTTTCCGGTTCAGAGATCTCCCTGACCTGGTCTGCTGCAATCACATCTTCCAGGCGGATAATGCTGTTTCTTAAAATAAAAACATTGCTCCCCCCGTCAATGTAACAGTTTAGTCCTTGTGGTTTCAGGTTCTGTTCCAGTACTTCAGCAAGCGATAATCCCTCACCCTTTGCGGTGATGGTCACCCCGGAGGTCCATTCAGGGCGGTAAAAAAAAATCAGACCGGAACTTTCTTCCAGGGACTCCACAAATCTGTCGAACGATACCTGATCATAATCCCCTGAAAATGTATAATCTGTAATCTGTCCGCATACGGAGGTAAGGGAGAGGAGGCTTATGAATATAAGGATCATTCTTTGCATCAACCGCTATGTATAAGTTTGATACAAAAATTCATCAGCTCACCCAGCTTTTCATCGGAAGCATTCCTGAAGCGGATCTTTTCCTGGCGAAGGAATTCTTTGATCTCTTTTCGGTAAGCTTCATCGTAAATGCTGGTAAAGGAAGACCTGCTTCTGACGACATATAGACGGCTCTCCCTTTGAAGATAGACCTCCCTGGATTGCTTTGAATATTTGTAGCTGGTATTTCCTGAGACAGTAGAGCGGGACAAGGTCTTTTTCCAGAGCAGGAAGCAGGATATGTCGCCCGAACTAACTACCTGAAAAAAGGAGCTCCCGGTTTCGGGGAATGACATAAGCCGGAACGTAAGCCCGTCGATCTGAAAGTGATCGATCATTTCCCTGTTCAGGACAACTTTTAAATCCTGGCCTGAAATACCGGGATACTGCAGAATAACCTGCTGATCAAAGATATCGTAGTTGATCGTGTCACTATCATACGCTTCACCGTTCAGAAGCAAACGCCCGGATCTGTAACGGTCTGTATTAAAATAGGGATGGGATTCACCGGAATTCAGAATATCATATTGTCTCCCGTTCAGGAGATTATAGTCAGGACCATTCAGGCGGTCGAATTTCTCTTTTAGCTCGTAGAACCCTTTTTCAGATACATAAATATGCTGAGCACTAAGTGCTTTATTCAGAAAGAAATTCAATGACAGGATTGATAGTAGAAATAAGAGGACAGTCTTTTTCACGAAATTTCGGTTTCAGGTAAAAGAAGATATGGAACAATCCAGGAAGAGGGTGCTAAGGTCAGATAGGGTAAATGATTTAGGGAGTATACCTTAGCAGGAAGGCTTTTAAGATACTACAGCGACAGAACCTAATAACCTGTGACTTTCATAAAGTTATTGACTTCTAATTATTCTTCCAGAATCTATTCATCAATTTCCTTATCAATTTGAGCCATTAATTTCTCGATATCTTCCTTCAGTCCAGATTGCATATCAGCAAAATTTCTACATATTAGAGCCGTCCAGGATATTATTGCTTTGTATTTCGGATTATTCATAAATTGGTTGTAATTTTTTGGATGTACTGCTGATGATGAATATTCAAAAGGCGTAAACTCTGACATAAACATTGGCTTGACATCATTGTTATGATGTTCTACCAGATATGTTTCCTCGAAATTTCTATATCCTGTAAATTTATTTGCATATAAGTCTGATATAGAAATCCTCAATGAGTCATTGGAAATTAAATTAAATCCCATTTGTTTAAGACTTTCATAAGTTGTTTGGTTCACATTGAAAGTTATATATGGATACAAATTCCAAAAGTGATAATTCAGAGAATCATTGTAGGGTACGTTGTTTTCAATATGGAAAATAATGATTTCATTCGAGTTTTGACAATCAATGAGATTTGCTATATTTATTTCTATGTCTTCAAGGTTTTGACTTAAATCTGAACGTAGTTCCTTAAGTGTTTTTATTTCTTTGATGTTGCTCTTTCTATTTTCATTCCAGTTATTGACCTGAACGGCTAATAAAATACCAACCATTATTAATACTATTTCGACAAGGGCGAATTTTAAGTATTTCCCTATTTTATTCTTCTCCATTAGGTCATATCTTATTTTAAAGAGTTTCATCATTGGTAATTTCCGCTTCCTAAATATATGGAGAAGAATCTAATTGATGAATTTATTGTTATGGGTATTATATTGATGGACGAGGGTTGCAGTCTAATTTATTCACCCGATATCTGGCTTTCGAAAGGCGGGTGACAATTCTTGAGGGTCTGCGGTAGGGGTTGGATGTGAGTAAGTTACGGGAGTAAAAAAAGAAACTCCGACTGGTAGGTCGGAGTCCAAAGTGGAGCGTATCAGACTCAGACCTTGACTCTTTTTTACTCAGATTTCCAATTGCTTATGTAGAAGACTTTAAATACGAGGTCAAGAATTGTCAAATTATTTCGACCAAAACCGCAAAGAACAGACTTGCGATACTAAGGTAACAAAAGTCTGATAATTATTGAAGTAGAGGACGTTAAAGCAGGTGATTTACTCGACCTACAATCCCAAACCCTTTTAATACTGTTGCTGGCTCCCGAACCCGTGTCCAAACTGACACCACCAAATCCAATGATTTGTGGCATAATCCAGCGAAAATCATGCTGTAAATGCAAATGTCTGGTCAAACCTGATCGGGGATTGAATAATGCTCCCGGTAGGCTGTTTTCAGGTATTGGTTTGCATCCTTGTGATTGGTGAATATCTCCTTTTCGCTGTCAAAAACCAGGTGTCTGTTACCAGCCCGGTAAGCAATATTTCCCAGGTGCACCAGTGAGGCGCTGAGGTGTCCCTGCAGGACATCCCCGTTGGGCTTTTCCAATCCCCGGATACTGGCGATGAAATTTTTCTGATGCTGATCATCCGGAAAGATCCCGTAATCCTGGGCCATGACTTCTTTCTCGTCGCCAAACACCTGCCAGCCTCCTCCATGCCTTCCAAGATACATGACACCCTTTGTCCCATAGATCTCAGTACGTGTGGCATTTTGATCCCAATCAGGGAATTCACTATCACTCATGCGGATCCTTGAAGGAGTCTTTCTCATATAAGAGGTGGCACTTCCACTTTCACAGGTCATTGTAAAATCCCCAAAATCATAGGTAATAACCTGGAATTCCGGGGTTTCCTTTCCGACCGAACCCCATGCCCAATTTCCGCCCACACAGTAAACCGACCGGGGATGCCCCGGATCTCCCAGCACCAGCCTGGCCAGGTCCATCACGTGACTTGCATCGTCCGACAGTGTCCCTCCACCAAAATCCCAGAAATCCAGCCATCCTCCCCTTCCATTCATGTCATGAACGGCAGGATTATAATTACGGAATTGCGCTGGCCCGATCCATGCATCCCAGTCCAATCCCTGTGGAACCTCCGTATCAGGTTTCGCACTCCACTTGCTGCCACCCAGCATATTATAGGATTTTACATGGACTACTTTGCCCAGTTGTCCGGATTGAATAAACTCCCGGGCCGAGAAGCCATAGGAAGCACTCCTGTTCTGGAATCCAATCTGCAGGACTTTTTTATACTTCTCGGCAGCTTCAATCATTTTTCTTCCTTCCCATATGCTGATGGTCGGATTCTTCTCCACGTAGACATGTTTCCCTGCCTGGAGCGCCCAGATGGTGGCCAGGGCATGCCAGTGTTCCGGGGTGGAGATCCAGACCGCATCCACCTCCTTATCGTCAAAAACCTCCCTCATGTTCCTGACAAGGGTGGGCGCGTAGCCCAGTTGCTTTTTCACTTCACCCAGGGTCATGGCCGATTTTATATCATTCACATCGCAGATATATTTAATCTCCACCCCCTTGCTTATTTTGCACAAATTGATGATGGTCTTCCTGCCCCTGTCACCCGCCCCGATCAGTGCCAGCACAACTTTATCGCCGGGCCCTGCTGACTGACCCGAGGCCAGAACTGCAGAACCTGTCATCAGGCCAGCGGTTCCTGCCAGCGTGCTACTTATAAAGGTCCGTCTCTTCATCATTGGTGGTTTTTGAAATTTCTTTTCCGAGTAAATACCTGACTGAATTTGACATGAGCTTCCTGAATCCTTCCTCCTCCCAGTCATCCCAGTGTCCAAGAGAGGTATAGATTACTTTATTTTTGCCATTGTCATTGATCCAGAAAACGGGTTCCGGTTCCTGGTCGGGG
>SPBY01000320.1 GCA_004525825.1 Bacteroidia bacterium | reverse complement strand
GTACCCCTTTTCTTCCAGGTGCTTTATCATGGATACTTTCATGCGGTATCCGGCATGGTCCGAAGCAATTGCCAGTATTCCTTTCATTATTGTACTTTTTAACAATTCTGTGGTTGATTTGTTGTTCATTGCTTTTGATAATCACAGCTCTTTCTGGCTAACGCACTTTTTCCTTGCTTACACCTAAAGTTTACCATGAAAGATAAACAGATTGTCAACAGTCATTATCTTTGCTTCAGGGTTTCTTTTATTAAATCCACCCGCTTTCAACAACTGTTGATTTAGAATGTAACTTGCCGCTATTCAAAACTTAACAATTGTTCCGCTTGTTAATATAATGTGTTTATTATTTCAATAATTGATTATGCAAAGATACTTCCACTTTTTTTAAAACAGAATCAACCGCCTATCACCATCATTTAGAGATTTAGAGATTTAACTTTATAATATATATATATAATGGATATTGTGAATAAAGATGAAATTGAAAAAAAGGGATTTATTGATCTCGATGTGGATAAGTCCATTGATATTGTTGAAGAGATCAAGCTGATGAGACAGCAGAAAAATGCTGTGATCCTTGCACATTTTTACCAGGAGAGTGAAGTACAGGATATTGCCGATTTTGTGGGGGATAGTCTTGGTTTGGCGCAACAGGCTGCGGCTACCAAAGCAGATATAATTCTTTTTGCCGGGGTGCATTTTATGGCTGAAACGGCCAAAATTCTTGCGCCGCAAAAAAAGGTGTTGATCCCCGACCTGCAGGCAGGATGCTCCCTGGCCGATTCCTGTCCCCCGGATGAGTTTGCAGAATTTAAAAAGAAATATCCCGGACACACAGTAATTTCCTATGTGAATACCAGCGCTGAAATAAAGGCCCTGACCGATATAGTCTGTACTTCCACCAATGCATTACAGATTGTTCAGAGTCTGCCGGAAACAGAGAAGATCATTTTTGCCCCGGACAGGAATCTGGGGAACTATATCAGAAGTATGACCGGGCGAGAGATGGTTATCTGGGATGGTGCCTGCCATGTACATGAAGAGTTCAGTTTGGAAAGGATGCTTGAACTTAAAAAGGAAAATCCTGATGCTCAAATAATTGCACATCCTGAGTGTGAAAAACACATCCTGATTGTGGCCGATCACATAGGTTCCACCACTTCCTTGCTGAATTATACCATAAGGGACAAAGGAAAGAAGTATATTGTGGCTACGGAATCGGGTATTCTTCATCAGATGAGAAAGGCGAATCCGGAAAAGATATTTATCCCGGCACCGCCGAAAGATTCAACCTGTGCATGCAACGACTGCAAGTATATGAAACTGATATCCCTTAAAAAGATTTATAATACTTTGAAGTATGAGCTACCTGAGATAACTTTGGAACAGGATTTGATGGACCAAGCCAGGGGATCGATCACCAGGATGCTTGAAATATCGGACCGCCTTCATTTATAATAAGTTTCATGTACGCAAGGGTAAGACATTATTTATTACTGACCCTGATGGTGGTGTCAGTGAATATCCGGCTAAGCGGACAGGAGGGTTCGGCCGACAGCAGCTTTGTACAGGTCTTTTGGCCCAACGGACAGGTGTCCAGCGAAGGGACCATGAAGAACGATAAACCGGATGGATACTGGAGAGCCTATTATGTAACGGGGGTGATTAAGTCGGAAGGAAAAAGAACCAATTTTCTTCTTGACAGTATATGGAACTTCTACAACCAGGCGGGTGAACTAAGCCAGGAGATCTCTTATAAACTCGAGGAGAAGAGTGGTTTTTCTGTGAGCTACAGCTACAACAATCCTGAGAATCCAGGTCAGCCCACCCTTATTTCGAAAGAATTGTATGTAAGGGGAAAAAAGGAGGGTAGTTCGTTCTATTATCATCCCACAGGGGAGCTTAAACTGATTGTTTTTTACAAAGATGGAAAGAAACAGGGATTGTCAAGGGAGTTCTCGAGAGACAGCACACTTGTCACCGTGGTACAGTATAACGATAATTATGTGGTCGACCGGGAACGGGTAAACAGAGTGGATGAAGAAGGAAATAAGCAAGGCACCCACAGGGATTATTATGAGAATGGAAATATCAAAAAAGAGGAGCACTTCCTGGATAATAAACTTCATGGATATTACAGAGAGTTTAACGGGAATGGAGATCTGGTTCTGGCCATTCGTTATGAGCGTGGACAGATCATGGAGGAGATTGACGAAGATATGAGGGAACTGCTCGATATGAAAAGCACTTATGACCAGGAGGGAAGAATCATTTTTACAGGTGGGTACAAAGAAGGCATTCCGGTGGGTATTCACAGATTTTACGATACTGCAGGAGTGGTTGAAAATGCTTATTTCTATAACGAGCTGGGACAGAAAATATCGGAAGGCATCATCGATGAGCAGGGTAGAAAAGCAGGGACGTGGACAGATTTTTATACCTCTGGAGAGATCCGGGCCACAGGAACTTACCTGGATAACCAGCAATCAGGAGATTGGACCTATTATTTCCGCTCGGGAGGAGTTGAGCAGAAAGGGAAATTTGAGCGCGGAAGGTATAGGGGAACCTGGAACTGGTTCTACCCGAACGGGAAACCATGGAGGGAAGAGAGTTATTTCAATGGCAGGGAAGATGGCATTTTTGTAGAGTATGACGAGCAGGGAAATATACTTACCAAAGGCGATTACATAAATGGAGAGAAAGAAGGAGAATGGATTTACCGGGTAGGCGATCATGAGGAGAGAGGATCTTATGTGATTGGTCTGCGGGAGGGGACCTGGAAGTATTATTTCAAAGACGGATCCTTAAAGTATGAAGGCTACTATTCACAGGGAAATCCGGATAAAAGACACAAGTATTATTATCCCAGTGGAGCCATAAAGGAGGAACAATACTACGAGATGGGTATCCGGGAGAAGAGCTGGAAAAAATATGATCCCGAAGGGAACCTGGTGATGACCATTACCTATAATCAAAACGAGGAACAAAGAATTAACGGGATCAAGATCCAACTTCCCGAGAGCGATATAAAATTAATTCGTTAAGGCAGCATGGGAGAAGATTATGAATTCAGGGATAAGGAGTTGTCCGAAAAGGATCTGGAAATTGAATCCCGCCTTCGCCCATCTGTTTTTTCTGATTTTGATGGACAGAAGAAGGTTGTAGAAAACTTAAAAATTTTCGTGGAAGCTGCACGACTTCGCGGCGAAGCATTGGATCACGTACTTCTGCATGGTCCCCCGGGACTTGGAAAAACCACCCTGGCCCACATCATTGCCAACGAGATGGATGTGGGTATTAAGATTACTTCCGGGCCAGTGCTTGATAAACCCGGTGATCTTGCCGGATTATTGACCGGACTGGAAGAGGGCGATGTGTTGTTTATCGATGAAATTCACCGGCTCTCTCCCATTGTGGAAGAGTACCTCTACTCGGCCATGGAGGATTATTGTATTGATATAATGATTGACAAGGGTCCGTCTGCCCGATCCGTTCAGCTTACCCTTCAACCCTTTACACTCATTGGCGCCACCACACGCACGGGCTTGTTAACCGGGCCTCTGCGGGCAAGGTTTGGGATCAAATCCTTGCTGGAGTATTATGACGCTGAAGTGTTAACGGGAATTGTGCATAGATCTTCTGGAATTATGAAGGTGGAAATCCAGGATGCTGCGGCCATTGAGATTGCTTCCAGAAGCAGGGGAACCCCAAGGATTGCCAATGCCCTGTTAAGAAGGATCAGGGACTTTGCCCAGGTAAAAGGTGACGGAACGATTGATATAAATATCACTCGCTATGGACTGGATGCCCTGAATATAGATCGTTCCGGACTGGATGAAATGGATAACAAAATACTTAATACCATCATAGATAAGTTTCAGGGCGGACCAGTGGGTCTGAATACCATAGCTACTGCTGTGGGTGAGGAGGCCGGGACCATCGAAGAAGTGTATGAACCCTTTCTTATTAAGGAAGGATATATCAAGCGGACTCCACGGGGAAGAGAGGTGACCGCCATTGCCTATGAACACCTTGGCAAATATAGAGATAGCCAGAACTTTTTATTTTGATATTTTGTATATATTTACGAGGAGAATCAAACAGACCGCCGTTATGTTAAAAGATTTATTGAGGAATAGTGGACTTCTGCTTATACTGGCCGGGGTAATCGTTTTGGGAATTGTGGTTTTTACCAAGGTACAGACGAATGCCTACCTTACACTCAGCCTGGGGCTGATCATCGGTGGCCTGCTTGCCCATATTGTGATCAGTAAGATGATAGACTGAGTACGGCTAAATATTGGCAATGTATTTCAATCCTGGCTTGTCCAGGATTTTTATTTTTCTACCATTTAGTTCCAGGTAACCCAGGTTCTTAAATTCAGACAAAAGGCGAATAATGGATTCGGTGGCTGTACCTACAATGTTAGAGAGTTCCTCCCGGGTAAGAGATACTTTCAGCACCCCCGTTGAATCTTCGCCAAATTCTTCATCCAGGTGAATCAGAATTTCAGCCAGCCTCTCTTTCACTGTCTTCTGAGCAATATCGGTAATATAGGAGTTCGCCTCACCAAGCTCCTTACAAGTGAGCTTCATCAACTCTACCGCAAAATTACCATTGTTTTGAATGAGCCTGAGTAAGATCTCAGCCGGTATGTGACACAGAATGCTTTCTTCTAAGACCTCAGTGGTGGTGCAGGCTGGTTCGTTGCTTACCACAGAGCGGTATCCGATAACATCCCCGGGT
>SPBY01000494.1 GCA_004525825.1 Bacteroidia bacterium | reverse complement strand
GCCATCTTCCTCCACTCGGTCATCCTGGCCAGCACCCTGAAAGGATTCCAGCCCGACATGGTGGCCGGTCACTCGCTGGGTGAATTTTCCGCCCTGGTGGCCAACGGAGCACTCTCTTTTGAGGAGGGACTGAGCCTGGTCTTTAAGCGGGCCATGGCCATGCAGAAAGCCTGTGAGCTACAATCCTCCACCATGGCAGCCATCATCGGTTTGGAGGACAGCCAGGTAGAAAAGGTGTGTGAGGAAATTGATGAGATTGTGGTGGCAGCCAACTACAACAGTCCGGGCCAGATTGTGATTTCCGGATCAATTCCGGGCATCGATGCCGCGGTGGAAAGACTTACCGCCCTGGGCGCCAAAAGAGCCTTGAAACTTCCCGTGGGCGGAGCCTTCCACTCGCCCCTGATGGAACCTGCCAGGGCCGAACTGGAAGAGGCCATCCGGGCTGCCAAAATTGGCACACCGGTCTGTCCCGTCTACCAGAATGTAAATGCACTGCCCAACAGCGATCCCGAATCCATAAAAACCAACCTGGTGGCCCAGCTCACCGCTCCGGTCCGATGGACCCAGTCCGTCAAGCAGATGCTTGCCGACGGTGCCACCTCCTTTACAGAGGTGGGTCCCGGAAAGGTCCTACAGGGATTGATCAAGAAAGTGGACAGAAACATACCCACCGAGAGTGCATAAACCCTAGTCTAGAAAACCGCAACATGAAAGTCCTGAAATTTGGCGGAAGCTCTGTGGGAAATTCAGAGAATATCCAGCTGGTAAAAAAGATAGTATAGAACCAGGATGAGCCCTGCGTGGTGGTGATCAGCGCTTTCAACGGAGTCACCGACCGCCTCCTTCATGCAGCTCTACTGGCACGGGATCAGCAGGCAGCTTACAAGGAGGTGGCCACAGGACTTCGGTATACGCATCTTGAGATCGTCGGCGATTTGCTCCGAGGCTCGGTCCAAAAGTCAGCCACACAGGAGGTTAATAGCGTGCTGGATGAGTTTAATGAGATCCTCCGGGGGGTGTTCCAGCTTCGCGACCTGAGTGCCAAAACCCAGGATCTGGTGCTCAGTTTAGGGGAGAGGCTCTCGGCCTCCATTATGGCAAAGTATTTGGTGGGTGCACATTACATCGATGCACGGGAGCTGATCCGAACCGACAGCCAGTTTGGAAATACCACGGTAGACATCGATATTACCAACCGGGCCATCGGCGACCGGATTAAGGAATTTAAACAGCTTACCGTGCTACCCGGATTTATTGCCTCCGACAAGGACGGGGAGACCACCACCCTGGGAAGAGGAGGATCGGACTACACTGCAGCCATACTGGCAGCGGCCCTGGGAGCCAAAGTTCTTGAAATCTGGACAGATGTGGATGGCTTTATGACCGCCGATCCTAAAATTGTTCCCAAGGCTTATACGGTCGATTGCATGAGCTATGAGGAGGCCATGGAACTTTCCCACTTTGGCGCCAGGGTAATTTATACCCCTACTCTTACCCCGGCTTACAAGGCCAGCATTCCCATCAAAGTAAAAAACACCTTCAATCCCGACCTCGCCGGAACACTGATTACAGCCGGAAGCTTCTGCAAACAAAACGAACTGATCAAAGGGATCTCGTCCATCAATTACGTTAGCCTGGTGACCGTCAAAGGAACAGGAATGGTGGGGAAAACCGGTACTTCCGCCAGGGTATTCACCGCCCTGGCCAAGGCGGAGGTAAATATTATTCTTATTACCCAGGCCTCCTCCGAGATGACCATTTCTTTTGCAGTCTCCCCGTCCGACGAAAGTAAGGCTGTCGCAGCCTTGCACGAGGAATTTGAGATTGAAATTAAGCACCGGAAAGAAATGGAGATTGAGGTAATCACCAAGCTCTCCATCATTGCCATTGTGGGTGAAGGCATGCGTCACACCCCCGGTATCTCGGCCATTCTATTTCGTTCCCTGGGAAGGAACGGGATCAGTGTGATAGCCACAGCCCAGGGTTCCAGCGAGCTGAACATCTCGGTGGTGATTGAAGTCAATAGCCTGAAGAAAGCCATGAATGTAATCCACGAAGGTTTTTTCCTCTCGGATTACCGTGAGCTGCATCTCTATCTGGCCGGACTGGGCAACGTGGGTCAGAGATTGATGATGCAGCTGCAGAAACAACAGAATAAGCTACTTGAGAATCTGAAACTGAAGGTCAACCTGGTGGGCATCATCAACAGCCGGAAGATGTTGATCGATCCAAACGGAATCGATCCGGCCAGCTACAGGGAACGCCTGGAACAGGGAGAAGCTTCCGAGCTGGATGGAATGATCAAGGCCATTGGGGAAAACAACCTTCGCAACTCGGTATTTATTGACTGCACCGCCAGCGATCGCGTGGGGATGGTCTACGACCGCCTCTTTAAAATATATGTGTCGGTGGTTACGGCCAATAAGATAGCAGCCAGCTCCTCCTTTGAGAATTACAGCCATCTGAAAAGACTTGCTATCCAGAAAGGGGTGAAATTCAGCTTTGAAACCAATGTGGCAGCCGGACTTCCCGTGATCAGCACCATCAACGACCTGATCAAGAGCGGGGACCGTATCCTGAAACTGGAAGCCGTGGTTTCGGGAACCCTCAACTACATATTCAATACCATGAGCAGTGAGATCCCTTTCAGCCGGGCGATCCGGATGGCCAAGGAAGAGGGTTACTCGGAACCGGATCCCCGACTCGACCTGAGCGGAACCGATGTAAAAAGAAAACTGCTGATCCTGGCCCGGGAGTCAGGATACCGACTGGAAGAAGAGGAGATTGAAGTGGATCCCTTCCTGCCTGAATCGCTCTTTGAAGGCAACGAAGAGGCATTCTGGGAAGGGGTGGAAAAACTGGATGCAGAGTTTGAGGCCAGGCGCCAGAAGATGGAAGAGAAAGACTTGAAATGGCGCTACCTGGCCACCATGGAAGAAGGCAAGTGCAGGATGGGACTGGTGGAAGTGGATGCCTCCCACCCGGCATGGCCGCTGGAAGCGAGCAACAACATCATCCTGATCACCACCGACCGGTACCTCGAACTGCCCCTGATCGTCAAGGGCTACGGTGCCGGAGCGGAGGTCACTGCGGCAGGAGTGTTTGCGGATGTAATAAGAGTCGCAAACGTATAAAACGTTTGCGACGTTAATAGGTTAATATGTTAGTGGGTTAATAGCTTATCATGCACTATCGTTCGCTTAGCGAACAACTAACTACTAACACGAACGCAGTGAGTATATT
>SPBY01000552.1 GCA_004525825.1 Bacteroidia bacterium | reverse complement strand
TGAAAAATCGTAGCTTCCGGGGTGTTCCAATATGAAAATGCCGCCATCTGCCAGGATAGTTGTGGAGATCACCAGGTCGGGGAGTTGTTCCAGTCCAGGATGGTCATAGGGCGGATCGGCAAAGATCACGTCGAAGGACTGGTAGGGTTTCTTCAGATAGCGGAAGGCATCGGTACGGATGAGGGTTAGCTGTTCCATTGCCAATGCCTTACAGGTATCCTGGATAAATTTGAAATGGGGTTGCAACAGTTCCACTGCCACCACGGAGCGGGCCCCCCTGGACACAAATTCATAGGCTATGCTGCCGGTTCCGGAGAAAAGGTCGAGCACGTCCAGCTCTTCAAAATCATAATGGTTGGCCAGGATATTAAACAGGCTTTCTTTTGCAAAATCGGTGGTGGGCCTGGCTTTAAAATTGCCTGGGGGTCGAATGCGTTTCCCCCTGTGTATGCCACTGATTATACGCACTTGCTGCCTTCCGAAAGAATCATGAATCGCAGGATGTTTTCCCTGGCCAGTTCCTCCAGGTAGTAGGGTGTATTCACCACATTTCTTACATATTTCCCCAGTAGTCCGTACAATTCGTGTTCATCATGTATCATCCCGGAGAGATATACCGGAATGCTTTCCCTGTCCAGGTCCAGCTGTTTCATGGTGTTCAGGACATGGTAGATAAAATCGGACGGATCGTTCAGGGCATAGCGGTTCAGCAACCTGATCTGATCTTCTTTTATGACCAGGATATCAAGTGTGTTCTCCTGAACTTCAGCCATAACTACCCCACGCTGATGATCACTGGATTTGACCTGATCGGACAGGGAAATCAGGCATTCAGAAGTATGCAGAATTTTCACTTCACCTGTAAAACGGCCAGCCAGCTCATCGATTTTCTGCGGTATTCCATACAGCAGGTGTCCTGTGCGGTTTTTAACAATCCGGTCGGTGACCCTGTCGGAGGAATCAAGCGGACACACCTTTTCCAGCATTTCCCGGCTTCGATCGTTGTTGTAAAAATAATTCGGCACCAGGGTGACTGACATTGAATCCAGGATCAGTATGGTTTCTCCCTCAAATGAGAGCAGTTCTGACTCATCCAGAATGCGGGCGCATTCAGCATAGAGTTCCCCCGGGGGGACAGTTTCGGGATAAATGTAACGCTTCAGATATACCGGGGCATAGCTGGCATCAGAGATAAGAACAGAAAATCCATCCGGAGCAAACCGGATGGATTGATGACCTTTCAGTCGAATATCTTGAGAAATAGTATTCGATATAATACTATCTACATGCATCTATTTCCGGGAAACTATTCCCAATTGCCTGTGAGCGTTCCTTCTTCCATGGACCCGAATTTCACACCTTCGAATCCAACAATCTTCATTCGCTCGTCCTTGTAATTTACAACAAGTTGCGGGTCCATGCCATTGAGGAGGTCGTCGTAAAGGACAGCAACTTCCACCACCTGGACTGTCAGGTTGGAAGTGGTAAGCAATTCGCCAGATTCCATGGAGAATTTAACTCCTTCCGTATAAGGGACCAAATTCATTGAACTGGCCTCATATGCGGCTGAAAAAAGTGAGTCCTTCACCGGGACCTGGAAAGGTTCACGCATGATCTTACCCTCCTTAAGGGCTCGCTCCCTGGCTTTCTCAAATCCCATTTCATCCAGCCATTCTTCAGGAATCTCTCCGATGGCCTTAATCAATGTGAAACTTCCAGTATCCACAAAAGCTATCAAAGTATCAAAACTTCCTGCATACTTCTTATAGATATCTTTGTAAGCTTTCTGCGCTTCACGTATGTCGATCAGCTTGTCGATGGTGGCACGCTCCCTGACTTCTACTTCCTGGTTAAACCTGATAGGTTCCATGATGCTTTCAACAATGAGGTAACCTAAAACGATAATTACCAAAACAAACAGAACCTGAATTACTCTTCTCATGGGGTATTCTTTATAGGTTTGCGCACAAATTTAACAAAAAAAATATATTATATATTTTAAATACGCAATATTTGCAAGGCATGCTTCGAAAATTCATAAGTACTCTTCTGCTGGAGAATCTTGAGTTTCAACCCACTCCCGGACAGGTGGATTTGATTCAGGAACTTGGGGCTTTCCTGGCGTCGGAAGACTATGGAGAGATCATGGTGCTTAAAGGCTATGCTGGCACAGGGAAAACCACGCTGGTCAAGAGCCTGGTGCAAACCCTGCATACCTTAAAGCAGAAAAGTGTGTTGCTGGCACCCACTGGCAGAGCTGCCAAGGTACTGAGCGCCTATTCGGGTCATCAGGCCTGGACCATTCATAAAAAAATTTACAGACAAAAGTCGGGGAAGGATGGATTGGGTGAGTTTGTGCTCGATCGAAACCTCCATAAACAAACCTGTTTCATCGTGGATGAAGCTTCCATGATCGGTGACCGGTCGCCCGATGCTTTTTTTGGTTCCGGTGACCTGCTCAGGGACCTGATGGACTATGTGGAAGGAGGATCCCAATGCAGGCTGGTGCTGGTGGGGGACACTGCCCAGCTTCCGCCTGTTGGACTGGAGATTAGTCCTGCATTGAACAGGGATAGGCTGGAGAGTTTTGGCTACACAATCAGGGAGATAGAATTGACCGATGTGGTCAGGCAAACTCAGGATTCTGGAATACTTTACAATGCTACGATCATCAGAAGCCTTATCACCGCTGGTATTGTAGATTATCCCGGATTTCATTTTGATGCCTTCCCCGATGTTCAGATGATCAGCGGAACTGAGCTGCTGGAAGCCATCGGGTCGAGCTTTGACCGTTATGGCATCGCAGAGACCATAGTGGTTACACGTTCCAACAAAAGAGCCAATAAATTTAATGCCGGGATCAGAAGCCAGATTCTCTGGCGTGAAGAGCAGATCTCGCCAGGTGA
>SPBY01000624.1 GCA_004525825.1 Bacteroidia bacterium | reverse complement strand
GAAGGAATGGACGCAAATTCAGTCTCCACCAGCTCCATCATCTTCTGTCCCATCATGTTGTAGATGGCGCCCGAAACCGGCTTGTTGAAATAGAAGAAACCTGCATGTACCGGGTTGGGACGAATGCTAAGTGAGGCATCCGGGGCTGTAATATCCTCCACCGCCGTGAGAAGATTGGAATATTGTGGAGTGGGCGCCGGAAATGAGATCCAATCAGGACCCCCATCCACTTCGCGTCCCCATGAAATGTTGGTCTCCTGAAGACCAAAAGTGATGCTGTCCACCAGGGCAAATCCTTGGGAGGGCCGTTTCGAGAGCCGCAGCATCTCACCATCCTTGCTGATTTTGAAGGGGGCATGCTTGGGACCTTGATCAATGTCACCGTCGAGCCAGACCAGGAAGAAACGCTCAGGCTCGATAAAGATTTCGGGAAAGCGGTATTTACCGGGACTTCCCATGTTATCGCTTAAAAAATAATCAGCCAGCCACACCTGCTCATCGGAAGCATTGTAAACTTCGGCCCAGTCCTCATACTCCCCATATTCGTCCCTGGTGATGCCCTGGTTGGAAGCCACAAATTCGTTGATGTAGAGGGGGCCCGATAAAAGCGGATAGCTCACCGTAAGGAAAGTATCCGGGAACCTGGTCAACTGTCCACCCTGGTCGTTGACCGTAAAGTAGAGATCCACCACCGATTCATCTCCAAAAGAGCGTATGGTGTCGCGGAAGCTACTGAGCCCGGAGAAGGGGTCAATCTCTGCAGGTGTGCCCATGAGGACAGACTCCCAACTGCCTGCATCGATGCGGAAGTGAAGGGAGGTTGTAAAGCCAGGATCATCATCCTCGGCGGTCCAGTCCACCTCAATGCTTCCCTGGAGGGGAATCACCCTTTCAAAGCTTATTAGTGGCTTAGCATCTGCATCCACAGCTTCTAAAAGTGCGCTGGCGGTGCGCAGGGAGACAAACTCTGTCACCCCATAGTTGACGTGTGTTCCCCAGGCACCGGACATGGCTGCCTCAAAATCGGTGAAGGTAAATCCCCAATCTTTGGAGTACATAGTGTCGTTGGCCACATGGGGGCTGATTTGCTGCCTCCAGCGGTTCATCTCGTCGCTAAGATCCGTGGAGCCCATGTAGGCTGCCAGTGTTTTTAGGAAGGAAGTATATTGCTCCTTATACTCTTCAATCTGCAGAACGCCGGTATAGAGGGGACTCACATTCCGGTTCCAGCTGTAGATGGAACGGTCCGACCAGTCTACTCCCAGGAAATCGATGCCTGCACTGTTTTCCAGGTTATAGGGGATATACTCAAAACGCCCCGTGGCCTGGTCACGGTAGAGGTAGTAATTGTTGCTGTTGCCAATGTATCCGTCCCAGTTGCCACTCATCACATCCAGGGCCATGATTTTCAGGTATTGCTGGATATTCATGACTCGCTCCAGCTCATTTTTCAGCTCTTCGCCTGTGCTGTGATTCAGAATATATATAAGCTGCTCCAGATCCCCGTAATCGTCCCACTTCTCGTTGGTTCGTAGTTCGTATACCTGCTCACCTCCCACCTCCAGCTTATAGTAATCCTGGTTGGGTCCCAGGTAGGCCAGATCGGCACTGGTCTGGCATATGAAAAGGTTACCGTCGTTGTTGTCAAACCGTGATTTCACAAACCTCTCGTCCACATGTTCCACATTGAGGTAGACCCCATAATACTGGTTGTTGATGTACAGAAGCACGTGATTGCTTCGAGAAGCAGCTACACCCAAATAGCGATACAATTCATGACCCAGCTTGGAGCGCACCAGCGAGGGGTCGTTGGCCTCTGCATTCAGATTCATTTTTTCAATTCCGTGGTAATCAAAACCTGCATCGATGGAGTTGAAAGAGATACGGAAGGATTTTTTCTCGTTCAGCCGGATGGAGTCCCCCCTGAATCTCAATCCAATATCGAGGGGACCCTCGGTGCTATCGCCACGGGTAAAGCTGAAACCTGCCAGATATTCCATGTTGCTCTCCGGATCGGCATAGAGTTGCTGCAAGTTGGATTGGGTAATGGTGATATCGATGCGGGGCACTTCTGAATCTTCGAAAACAAAACCTGGTTCGGGATGGAAAACCTGAGCATGAGAAGTAAGTTGTACAACCAGAAGGGTGAGGAGGCCAAAAATCCCCCTGAGAGTGCTATTTATTTTCATGGTAAATCAAATATTTCTTACGCAGGATAAGGTAATTCTCCAGCTCATCCTGCCAGCTGGCCCTGATCTGTTCTTCGTCCCAACCGGCTTCCACCTGGATCCTTAATGAATCTGTTCCAGCCAGTTTATCAAAGTAGGGAGTAAAAAATTCCTCCTTCCGGGGAAAGGCCCTGTAAGCCTCCAGCAACCATTGCAATTGGATCTGAACCCATCCTTCTTCAGGAACCTGGTCCCTGAGGTCAGCCCCATAACAGGTTTGTCCTTCAAACTTGGGATTCCTTGCCACCCCCGGAATCTCT
>SPBY01000001.1 GCA_004525825.1 Bacteroidia bacterium | reverse complement strand
TGGCCATGATGGCCATCGGTTATAAGGGCGATGTAGCACAATTACCAGAAAGTGTGATTGCCTGGGAAAAGCGGGAGCGTACCCGGAATGAGATCAGCAAATTCCTTGTCTCCGGGAAATGCAAATAGTCCTTTAGAAGCTGATTGATATTTTGAGGTTGAACCTGCGGCCGGTGAGGTAGTTGGGAATGCCGAACATGCCCGGGATACCTCGCTGGCCGGAGATGGTCCGAACCCACAGGTAGGATGCTTCGTTCTTGATGCCGAGGAGATTAAAGATCTCTGCGCTGATCCAGATACTTTCAAAAAAGCGGAGTGGGTTTCTTTCGCCCCACACATCGGTTTCCCTTTTGATCACTTTGGAAAAGCCAATGTCGACCCTGCGATAGGGACGCATTCGCAGCTGGGTATAATATTGCTCATCGTTGGGACTGCTCAATGGTAGCCCCGTGCCATAGAAGGCATTCAGATGTACCTTATACCCCGGATTGTTGGGGAAGTAATCCTGGAAATAAAGTCCGAAGGTAAATATCTGGTCAGTGGGCCTGGGAAACTCACCGGCGGGCTTCTGAATAAATTCACTGCCGTTCCATTCAAGCATCACATCCCCTTCCACATCTTCCCTTGTTTGTAGGAGGGAAAAGGTAAGCCATGACTCAGCTCCCTGTACAAACTCCCCATTTAACTTGAAATCGATTCCCCGTGCAAAACCCTCGGAGATATTCTCTCCCGCGTAGGATAAGCGGACATTATCTATCTTATACGGAATCAGGTTGTTTAGCCATTTATACCAGGCTTCCCCGCTAAGCTTAAAGGGCCTGTCCCACAGGGAGAACAGGTAATCACCTCCCACCAGCAGGTGAATGGACCGCTGTGGCCGGACATCATAATTGATTGCACCGTCGGGCATCCGCATCTCTTTGTAAAAGGGGGGCTGGTAATAATACCCGGCTGAGAAATGAAACATCATATCATGTTTCCAATTGGGCTGGGTACTTAAGGTAATGCGCGGACTGATCATGGTGGTCCGGTTGAAATTCCATACACTGGCGCGGATCCCGGTAGTGACGTAATAGTCGGCATTTACACTATTGATTTCCAGCGTGTTCTGGACAAAAGCACTGTACTGGTCGTAGTTTATGTCGTTGTTAGATTTCCTCGATTTGGTCAGGATCAGTTCCTCACCGTCATAGGGAATCACATAACCGGCAGAGTCAATCAGTTCCCATTCACTGATTCGGTCCGAAAAGTCCTGGTACTGGTAGTTGATTCCCCATTGCAGATGATTATTAGCGCTGCGGTAGCTTCCCAGGTGCGATCCGGATATCACTATGGCATCCAGATAGTTCCGGGCGTGTGTAAGGGCTGTTCCCACACCAATATTAAGTATGGAATCGCCATAGGTTTCGGAATTGATGGTGTTGTCAAGTTCATTGATCCAGTATTGCCCCATGATATCGAATGTCTCCTCTTCGGAGGTCCGGAATGCCGATCCGGTCACTTTCAGAGACAGGCCCTTCACAGGTGTCCATCGAAGCGACAGTGCTCCCAGGTAAGTGTTATACCTGTCCAGCTCCTGACCATCATAGTAAATTTTCAGGTTCAGGGGCAGGTCCTTGGTGCCAAATTCCGTATTCCTGGTGCTTGGAACAAACTGGTAAAGGTTGGAGGAGTAATTGCCCAGGAAAGAGATCTCCAATTTTTTAGTGAGCTGGTAGGTGAGCAGGGTTTGAAAGTCCGAAAACTGGGGTTTGTAGTCTCCACTGGTTTCCAGGGTATTCAGCAGGTAGGTGGTGGTTTTGTAACGGTAACCGGCCAGGAAGGTAAAGCGTTTTGTTTTGGAGGCACCTTCCAGGTGTGCAGAGGCACCAAGAAGACTGATCGAAGCGGATCCCCTGAACTGTTGTGGCCTCTTATAAGTAATATCAAGCGCCGAGGACATCTTGTCGCCATACCTGGCATCGTATCCCCCGGCAGAGAATTTGATGGAGGATACCAGATCGGAATTTACAAAGCTCAGACCCTCCTGTTGCCCGGAACGCACCAGGAAAGGCCTGTAAATCTCAATATCGTTCACATAGACCAGGTTTTCATCAAAGTTCCCACCCCTTACGGAGTATTGGGAGCTTAGTTCGTTGTTGGAACTGACCCCGGCCTGGGATTTAATGATGGTCTCCACTTTTCCCGTGGCAGTTGGCATGTAATTCAGATCCTCCACATCAATGCGTTGGAAGGTACTGGCCCTTTCCTGCCGGGCACTGACCGATACCTCTTTGATGGCCCGCACATCTCTGAGAAGCGTAATGTCCTGGTTTCTTGATTCTCCCGGCCCAAGGCGGACGGCAAACTGCTTGGTGAGGTATCCCACGCAGGAGATTACCACGGTGTAGGAGCGGCCCGTAGGAATCTCCAGTTCATAACGGCCGTCAAGATTTGTCATGGTCCCATCCCCGGTCCCCAGCAGTGCCACATTGGCCAGTTCCACAGGATCGCCGATGCTGTCCTTCACACTTCCTGTCAACATGGCTTTGTCCTGTCCGTTCAAAGCCAGGGCGAGGGTAAGAAACAGTGTAATGAGTGGCAAACGGTAATCCACAATCAGAAGTTTTCCGAATATAGTACTAACTGATAAATTATTGCTGAAATTGCGCAGGAGCTTCTTATTTATCCTGTTTGAAGTCGCCCCGTTTCACTGCATCGAAGAACTTGGCCCACCGCATGGGATCGAAAATGGTGTAATAGGGGGTCTGACCGGCCGTATAAAGCTGGTTGTACTGCTGCTTCATCACCTCCCGGAAATTGATATTTGGACTGGGTCCAAAATCATTCATTTTTATCTGTGTTTTAATCAGGGCAATGTTGTGATAGGCACGCTGCTCGTCGTCATCGGGCAGCTCCAGGGCCAGGAAGGCTTCTTTGAACTCATGGTAGGTTTTCCATGGATAGATTCTGACTTCAGCCAAATGGAAGGTATCGCTGACCATGAAGATGTCTGCAGGGTACTGCTGTCCTCCCAGGGAATCGGGTATAATGTGGATGGTACCTTTGTGCCCCATGTGGCTGAATAAAATGGTATCGCTGGGCCTCACCACAAAAGAGAACATGCCCCTTTGGTCGGAGGTGGTCCCCCGTCTCTCGGTCAGGATAATGATGTTCACATGAGGGAGGGGACGGTGTTCAAGATCTCTCACGATCCCGGAAAACTGCACCAGTTCCTTATCCTGGATCGTCTCCTGGTCCCGTTTTCTCTGACCCTCCACATTCATGCAGGCTCCTGCCAGGAGAAAAAATCCCATCAGTAAGCTCAAACAGACCCTCTGTTTCCCGAAAAACATGCTCCAAAAGTAGATAAAAAAATACCGCAAATAGAGTTGGCTGCTGCATTTAAGAATTATTTTTGTGAAATATTAACACTTAAACAGGGCCATGATCACCCAGAAAACAATCACACTTTCTCCTATGCCCAGAGGCTTTCATCTGATTACCCGAAAGGTGCTTGAGGCAGCAGGTGAACTCCCCGAAACAGGCATCATGCATGTACTCATCCAGCATACTTCGGCGGGTCTCACGCTCAATGAGAACGCCGACCCATCGGTGAGAGAGGATTTTGAGGCCTTTATGAATGATCTGGTTCCAGCTTACCATCCCCTGTATTCTCATATCTATGAAGGAGCCGATGACATGCCGGCCCATCTGAAGGCCTCCCTCATCGGTAATTCGCTCACCATTCCCATCACCCGTGGGAAACTGAACCTGGGTACCTGGCAGGGGATCTACCTGGGTGAGTTCAGGGATCATGGAGGATCTCGACGTCTGATCATTACAATCACCTCCTAATCAAGGCATTGTAAGCTACCATAGCTTGTGCAAGCATGTTTTAGAATAGCTAATCCCCGTCCTTATTTTATATAATTTTGAGCAACTTAAAAGCTGTTGTTCATGTCCAGATTTGTATTGTTGGGAGACGAAGCCATAGGCCAGGGAGCACTGGATGCAGGCCTTTCGGGTGTATATGCATACCCTGGTACACCCTCCACAGAAATCACCGAATACATTCAGAAATCCAAAGAGGCTCAGGAGCGTAAGGTACACTCACAATGGTCAGCCAATGAGAAGACTGCCATGGAGGCGGGACTTGGTATGTCCTATGCAGGAAAACGTGCCCTGGTATGTATGAAACATGTGGGGCTCAATGTGGCTGCCGATGCATTTATAAATGCCGGCATGACCGGGGTGAATGGCGGACTGGTGGTGGTGGTGGCCGATGATCCATCCATGCACTCTTCCCAGAATGAACAGGACTCCAGGTTCTACGGCAAATTTTCTATGGTCCCGGTGCTGGAACCTTCTACCCAGCAAGAGGCCTACGAAATGACCCGCTATGGATTCGACCTCTCCGAAAAGTACGCATTGCCCGTAATGCTCAGAATCACTACACGTCTGGCCCACTCACGCTCTTCTGTGGAGCGCACGGCCAACCGGGAGGAGAATCCGGTGAAACTTCCATCCGATCTGAAACAGTTTATCCTGCTTCCGTCTATTGCAAGAAAGCGTTACAAGATGCTGCTTTCCACCCAGGAAAAGCTTGAGCAGGAGGGAGGGAACTCAGGCTTAAACAGGATGGAGGAAGGGAAAGACACTTCTATAGGTGTGATAGCCTGTGGACTGGCTTACAACTATTACCAGGAAGTGGCCGGGACGGCTGGAATGGACCATCCTGTGTTGAAAATCTCCCAATATCCCGTACCTGCGGCTTTGCTGAACCAGTTTGTGAAGAAGGTGGATCGGGTACTTGTGCTGGAGGAGGGTGCCCCCATTCTGGAGGAGTCGCTGGTAGGGGTCCTGGAGAACAGTCACCGTATCAGTGGCCGGCTGAATGGTGTACTACCCAGGGATGGCGAACTAAGCCCCTTGCTGGTGAAACAGGCCCTGGGAATTCCGGTAGAACCCACCCGCGAGGTGCCTGAAATTGTCAAAAACAGGCCTCCGGCCCTTTGCAAGGGTTGCGGTCACATCGATATGTACAATGCACTGACAGAGGCCCTGGAGTCTTACGAACCCGGCAGGGTATTCTCAGACATAGGTTGTTATACCCTGGGAGCCCTTCCGCCTTACAATGCCATCAACTCCTGTGTGGATATGGGAGCTTCCATAACCATGGCCAAGGGGGCGTCGGATGCCGGATTACATCCCGCCGTGGCTGTCATCGGGGATTCCACCTTCACCCATTCAGGCATGACTGGTTTGTTGGATGCAGTGGTGGAAGAGACCCCAATAACAATAATTATCTCGGACAACTCCACCACCGGTATGACCGGGGGACAGCAGTCACATGCCACCAACCGGCTGTTAGAGATATGCAAGGGGCTAGGGGTGGAGGAGGAGCATATCAGGGTCATGAATCCACTGCGAAAGCACCATGAGGAGAACCGGATAATAATTTCGGATGAGTTGGAATATCATGGAGTGTCGGTAATTATTGCCCAGCGCAAGTGTATTCAAACGGCCTCCAAGAAAGTCAAAAGTCTGTAAAGTCATAAATTATGAAAAGAGATATTATACTGGCAGGGGTTGGGGGACAGGGAATCCTGTCCATTGCTGCGGTGATCGGAATGGCTGCTGTAGAGTCGGGGCTTTACCTGAAGCAGGCAGAAGTGCATGGGATGAGTCAGCGCGGAGGAGCGGTTCAGTCACACCTGAGAATTTCCGATTCCCCTATTTCATCTGACCTGATTCCGGAAGGCAGCTGTGATATGATCCTCTCGGTGGAGCCCATGGAGGCCTTGCGTTACCTTCCCTTCCTGGCAAAAGACGGATGGGTGGTGACCAGCAGCAAGACTTTTGAAAACATCGATGACTACCCCCCCCAGGATGCACTATTAAAAGAAATCAGGAAGCTGAAAAACCACATCATCCTGGATGCCTTTGCCATTGCCAGGGAGATTGGTTCCCAGAAAGTTTCCAACATGGTGATGCTTGGAGCCGCCTCAGACTACCTGGGCCTCACACGAGAGAGCCTGGAAGGGGCATTGGATACACTTTTCAGTAGAAAAGGAGCGGATGTGGTAGAACTGAATATCAAGGCTCTAAAGGCTGGAAAAAACGGGGTAATAATCTGAAACTTTTTTTATCTTGAGGGCTAATCGGAAACCGCCATTTCATGTTCAGCCAGAAAGACCTCCAGCAGATACGCTCCAAGGGGATCCATATAGATGAGATCAACCGACAGATCAAGCATTTTATACAGGGATTTCCACCTTCCAATATCACCATGCCTGCCACTCCCGGGAAAGGAGTAATGGTAATTTACGAGGGGGAAGAGAAACATTTCCTGGATATTTTTCTCGACAACGCTCCCGACTTCAGGATCATCCGTTTTGTTCCTGCTTCAGGTGCGGCCACACGCATGTTTAATACACTGTACGGTGCACTGGATAAGCTGGAAGGGACCACTCTGGCTCAGCAGGAGGAGTGGATTGAAAGCAATGATAAGATGGATCGTTTTTTCAGGAAGTTGGAGAAATACCCATTTTACGAGGATCTCAAGCTTGGGGAAAATACCACCCCTGCTGAAATTCTCACACAGGTGCTTGGCCAAGAGGGACTGAATTACGGGAACAAACCCAAAGGTCTTCTGAAATTTCATAAATACAGCAAATCGGATCGTAGAACTGCCTTTGAGGAGCATGTGCGTGAAGCAGTTAAATATTGTGGAAATCGGGAAAAGGTGGTAAGGGTGCACCTGACGGTTTCCCCCGATCACCTGAATGGATTCCAGACAGAAGCAGCCAGAATCTTGCCCGTGATTGAAAAGGAGACAGGCTTTATGGTCGATCTCTCCTTTTCATTTCAGAAGCCGGAAACCGATACCATTGCAGTGGATCTGGACAACGAACCCTTCCGCAATCCCGACGGATCCCTGCTTTTCAGACCCGCCGGACACGGAGCCCTGATACGGAACCTGGATGCCCTGGATTCCGACCTGGTCTTTATCAGCAACATAGATAACGTGGCTCCCGATTCGCGCAAGATCATCCGGGTGAAACACAAGCAGGTGCTGGGTGGGGTATTGCTGGAGATCCGTTCCAAAGTGTTTTATTACCTGCAGCAACTGACCGGGAAAGAAAAGGTGGAGAAGACCCGCATGGATAGCATGGTAAGCTACCTGCATGAACGGCTGGGAATTCCCATTCCGGATATGCTGAAAGAGTGGGATGCCAGCGAATTAAGAAAATGGCTGATTGCCACCATGAACCGCCCCATCAGGGTGTGCGGCATGGTCCGAAACGAAGGCGAGCCGGGCGGAGGGCCCTTTTATGTGCGGTCCGAATCGGGAGAAATTTCCTTGCAGATAGTGGAGGCCTCCCAGATCGATATGGAAGATCCGGAGAAGATTTTGATGGTAAATGCATCCACCCACTTCAATCCGGTCGATCTGGTTTGCAGTGTTTGTGACTACCAGGGAAATAAATTCAACCTAAACCGCTATGTGGACCAGAATACCGGTTTCATCTCTGAAAAATCACAGGGAGGGAAGTCGCTGAAAGCCCTTGAATTACCTGGACTCTGGAACGGGGCCATGGCCCAATGGCTCACCCTTTTTGTGGAGGTACCCATCGATACTTTCTCGCCAGTCAAAACAGTATTTGATCTTAACCGCAAGGAGCACAGGGAGTAGTCAGCATGCATCAGAAAAACAAACAAGTCTCTAAGAACCCATGAAATGGAGTGACTACAAGATATTGCTTGTGGACGATGAGAAGGACATTCTGGAGTTTCTGAGTTACAATCTCAGGAACGAAGGCTTCCATATTTTTACGGCCTCCAATGGACAAGAGGCGGTTCAGATGACCCGGGAGATCCAACCAGATCTGGTCCTGATGGATGTGATGATGCCGGTAATGGATGGTATCGAAGCCTGCAGGGAGATCAGGAATATCGAAAGCTGTGAGAATACCCTGGTGGCTTTTTTAAGTGCCAGGGGAGAGGACTACTCTCAGATCGCAGGCTTCGAGGCAGGCGGGGACGATTATATCACCAAACCCATTAAACCCAAGGTACTGGTTAGCAGGGTGAAAGCTTTGCTGAAAAGACGCAGGGTAAAAATTGAAGAAAGCGACTCAGCTTCTGAGAATAAGATAGTTTCGGGAGAACTGGTCGTGGATAAGGAGCGATACCTGGTAGTTAAGAATGGCAAGGACATATGCCTCCCGAAAAAAGAATTTGAAATGATCTCCCTGCTGATTTCAAAACCCGAAAAGGTATTTACCAGGGAGGAGATCTTCGACCGTGTCTGGGGAGATAATATCGTGGTGGGCGACCGCACCATTGATGTTCACATACGCAAACTCCGTGAGAAACTGGGTGATAAATACATCCAGACCGTAAAAGGAATTGGTTACAAATATGTGAAGCATTAAAGCCTGTTCCCTGCTAATTCAGGATCTGCAATTCTATGTCCCCCTCACTTTTACCCAGAGAATCCTGCAGCAGTGCGTCTGCTTTTACCAGTTGTACCACATTGAGGAACAGGTTCTTAGTTTCGGATAGCATCTCTATGTAAGTGACACTCAACTTAACCCCTTTCTGGGTTTTCTTCAATAGCTTGATTCGGTTGAGCAGAATAACGTTGACCAGACCGATCATTTCGTCCCGGCGCTGCACCAGTTCATCAATGCTGTCGTAATTCCTGTTCGTCAATATATTTATGAGGAAATTGAAGAATTCACTGGCTTTCTCATTGAAGTTTTTCAGGGCATCGATCTGCTCCTTGTCCATAGAATGGTTGTTATCCAGGTGGTTGAAGGCAGGCTGTACAATGTGCATCAGTGAGTTGCACATTTCTTTCATATAGTCCACCACCTGGACGTAGTGATGACCACTGGCAAGCTCGTTCACTTTGAATTTCTGCAGGGTCTCAGGAATGGCCTCCTGGATCCGTTTGATGTCTTTGCTAAGATGCTTGGTCTCCTTCTTCAGGTTTTTAAGTTCCTTATGTTTTTCCTTGAACAGGTTGGTATAGGTCAGGTAGAGTATCTTGGATACTTTAAGGATGGAGCTCCTAACCTCATCATCACAGGACTTGAGTACCTCGTAGGAAGCGGTAATGATCTTACCTTCGATCTGCTCCTTCTTCTCTGTTCTTCTTTTGTGGAAGGCATGGGTTCTAAGAAGTATGAAGATGGATAATGCAATAAGGATCAGGATCACCGGCAATTTCCCAAAGAAGATCAGCGAAGCGATCAGGAAGGAAGCCAGGAAAGCGCTGAAGGCAGTAAAGAACCAGCCACCAATGACTGTTAATACACCTGTAATGCGGTAGACAGCACTCTCCCTGCCCCAGGCACCGTCGGCCAGTGAGGTTCCCATAGCCACCATAAAGGTTACATAGGTGGTGGAGAGGGGGAGTTTTAGGGAGGTACCTAGGGCAAGCAGTATACTTGCCACCACCAGGTTTACCGAAGCCCGAACCAGGTCAAAGGCCAGGCCCGTCTTCTTCTCATCGCGGTGACTTTCTGCATCGAAACGGGTCTGAATAAATCGTGTGACAGCAGGGGGACTGATCTTTGCGAAACCGTTGCTCATCTCTATTGACCTTCTGACAAGGAACCTGGCCAGGGACGAGGAGTCAAAACGCTCAGAGCCTTCACTCTGTCTGCTCAAATCAATGGTGGTGGCAGTCACCGTTTTCGCTTTTTTGGAGAAGCGCAGAGTTAGTACCATGATCAAACCCGCAGCAATCAGGAAATAAATGGGGGTATTTACGGGTTCGCGCAAGGCGCTCATCAGGAAACTACCCGGTTCAGCACTCCCCGAAGCCATAAAAGCTTTGAAGGATTCAAAACCAGCCAGGGGGACCCCGATGAAATTTACCAGGTCGTTCCCGGCAAAGGCCATGGCCAGGGCAAATGTACCTACGAGTACGGTGATTTTCAGTATGTTGATCCGGGTAAAGAGGCTCAGCAACTGGAAAAGTACGGTCCAGCCCACAAAACTGATCAACAAAATCCTGGTGGTGTGAGCCTTAATGAAAGTCAGCATTTCGGCCGAAACCAGGGTGGATCCCTTGGCCCCTTTGATTAACAGGAAATAGAGAATGGCGGTAATGGCAAAACCGCCCCAAAGACCTGTCCAGTATTTATGCGATTTATTCACATTAAACGAGAAGGCGAGCCTGACTATCCATTGGATGATCATACCCACCGAAAAAGCAATGACCACGGAAAGGAAGATGCCTACAATAATCATCACTGTTTTTTCCACATTGATGTAGTCGCTCATTTCATAAGCGACTTCGCTGCTTCTGGTAATTTTGTATAGTGAAACAGCCACGGCCGATCCCAGGATCTCAAATACAATGGATACAGTGGTCGAAGTAGGCAAACCTATGGTGTTGAAGAAATCGAGCAGCAGGATGTCCGTGAGCATCACAGCCAGGAAAATGACCATGATCTCTTTGAAGGCGAAAAATTCAGGATTGAAAATCCCCTTACGGGCCACTTCCATCATCCCATTGGAGAATACCGCTCCCACAAGCACCCCTGCAGCGGCTATGGCCAGAATGATTTTAAAGGGGGCTGCTTTGGAGCCAATGGCAGAATTAAGGAAGTTTACGGCATCATTGCTAACCCCTACAATCAGGTCAGAAATGGCCAGAAGAAACAATACACCAACGATGAGAATGTAATACGTTTCCATGGGAAGTAAAAGTTAGATTTAGCTTCAAAAATAGGGTTTAATCAGACACCTAACATTAATTTAATGTTAAGTTAATATAAATGGAAGCCTGTACAATAAGTGTTGATAATTGTATCATTAACAGAAAGCTGCTAGCTTTACATGGGTGTAAAACATCAATATGAAGAAGCAACTGAATGTGAGCCTGGTCCAGGCCGATCTGGTCTGGGAAGAAATTGATGCCAACCTGGAACTGATGGACCGGATGTTGGAGCAGGTACCTCCGGGAACCGACCTGGTGGCTCTGCCCGAAACTTTTTCAACGGGATTCACCATGCAGTCGGATCGCTTTGCCGAAGGAGCGGACGGGAAGGCGCTGGCCTGGATGCAAAAGATCGCCAGGGAAAAGGAAATTCACATCTCAGGCAGCATGATTGTAAGGGATAAGCAAAAGATATACAACAGGCTTTACTGGGTATCCCCCCAAGGTCTGGAGGACCATTATGATAAACGACACCTGTTTCGTTTGGGCCGGGAAGATGAGCACTTCATTCCAGGGAGTACCAGAAAGGTAGTTACCCTGGGAGAATTCAGGATTCTGCCCCAGATCTGTTACGATCTGAGATTTCCGGTATTCAGCAGGAACCAGGGGGATTATGATGTGCTTCTGAATGTGGCAAATTGGCCGGCTCACCGGCAGCAGGTGTGGGATGTGCTTACCAGGGCCCGGGCCATCGAGAACCAGTGCTATTTTCTTGGGGTCAACCGGGCGGGTACGGATGGACTGGGAACGGTGCACACCGGGGGTACCTGTGCCATTGATCCCATGGGGAGCATCATGAGTAAAATGGACAAACAACCTGGCGTACTATCCTGTAAGCTGGACCTGGATAAACTCAGGGATTACAGGGATACCTTCCCGGTCTGGAAAGATGCGGACCGCTTTGAACTGGATTAGAAGATCCATGGTGGGCTAGCAGCCGCAACCGCAGGATCCGCCTTCGCCGTCGCTCTTGCAGTTGTCGTCCTCGCAATTGTCGCTATTGCATTCGCCACTTTCGCTTCCACCACATCCGCAACCACTTGTCGCGTGCACATGACCGTGAGTAAGTTCCTCATCGGTGGCGCTACGAACGTCAGTCACCTGGCCCTTGAAATAGAGGTCACTTCCAGCCATGGGATGGTTAAAATCCATCTTAACGGCGTCTCCTTCAATCGCTATGACTTTGCCGTTCAGGCGCCTGCCTTCCGAATCCATCATGGGGACCATGTTTCCTATCTGCATCAGCGATTCGTCAATTTGTCCGTCCACCTCAAATACGCTCTGCGGAACGTCTACAATGGCATTCTCCACTACCGGGCCATAGGCATCCTCCAATCCAAGTTCGAATTCAAAACTGTCACCGCTACCCAGACCACTCAGGTTCTCTTCAAATATGGGAAGCAGTCCGCCTGTTCCAAAAAGGAAAGTGAGTGGATTCTCTGCGTTCAGTGATTCAACTACTTCACCCTCTTTTGATCCGGATCTAAGCTCATAGACGATGGATACTACCTTATTTTTTTCAGCAATCATGATCTATAAAATTTTCAAGTTGCAAAGAAAGCAATTATTTCTCTTTCTCTGAAGGGAAATGAAGCCCTATGAGGTATTTAACAAATTTTTAAATCATCCTGTTCATTGAAGGTCCTCCTCAGGGTAGGAGTTTCCCTCTGAGATCTCATCAGAGACTGAATCAGAGACTGCCTCTGAGACCGTATGTGACCCCACCAGTTCAGGCTCTTTTGGGCCTGACTTCCGGTATCTTATCAGCGACACAGCCATCAGAATGCTGGAGGAGAGAATTACCAGCAAAAGTATCTCCGTATTGAACTCGGCCACCACCAGGCTTTTAGGAATGGAGTGGAAGAGCAGGATGGTGATCAGTCCCCTGGGAGCCATCCATACGTCAGGGTAGATATCCTTACGGATGACCAGCCGGAACCATGCCCACCTGATTCCGTAAAGGATTCCCAGGATCAGGATGCTCACCAACCATACTTTCAGATCGAGCAACTTGGTCAAAACGATGGTAAATCCAAATATCACAAAGAAAAAGGTGCGGACCACAAAGGAGGACTCCAGGGTAATCATCTTAAAATTGTCGAAAATGGTGACCATGTGTTCTTCATTCAGGTACTTCTTCATTTTTCCAGGGAAGAAGATGTTCCTGTTGGAAAGGATCAGACCGAACACCAGGATGATCAGCAGGCTGGAGAGATGGAACATCTTGCTGAGTGCGTAAAGCAGGATCAAAACTGCGATCAGAAGGAACAACTTCAGTTCAGTACGAATCTTTTGGAAGAGGAAGATGAGAAAATAGCTGGCTGCCAGCGAGACCAATACAGTAAGGGTAAGGTTGAGCAGGACGGCCAGACTCATTTCTCCGAAACTTTCTGTCTCCAGGCTGCTGATCAGGAAATAGAACAGCATGATTCCCAGGATGTCCGAAAAGGTGCTTTCATAGATCATGAACTCCTTTTTGTCCCCGCGGAGTACCGAGACACTGGGGATAATGATGGCCGAACTCATGATGGAGAAGGGAACAGCATAAAGCAGCCCTGTGGTAAGGTCCACCTTGATGTAAACCATCATGACCAGAGCGATGAGGATGGTTGAGATGAACAGGTTCACCAGGGCAGTAAAGAATGCCCTTGAAATCAGTTTTCTCTTCTCTCCGGCCAGTTTGAGATCCAGGGAAGCTTCCAGTACGATCATGATTAAGCCGATAATCCCAAGCACCTCCAGGATAGGGGTCAGCTCGGGAACCCTAAGCCCTGTGGCCGATACGATTCCTTTCATTCCCAGGCCAAGAAATATCAGTAGCAACACACTGGGTATGCTGTAACGTTTGGCCAACAGGTTGAAGAGATAAGAGATGATGATGATCAAGGATCCGATGATGACCAGGCCATTGGATGAAAAGTTTTCAAGGGAAGGTAAGTGATCCATGGAAGAAACTTATTTGTTAAAGAAGGCGTTGAAACCTATTCTGAAAATTGGATTTGCATAGGGTGAATAGGTGGATTCGTTGATGTCCCAAAGAACCATGAAAGAAACAGAGTTATACATTCCCACCCGCTGGGAGAAACCGCCTCCCACCAGAAATCCCTGGTAGACAAAGCGGCCGGCATCGTTATAGGGGGGATGTATATGGTTTTTTCAAGGCTCAGTCCTTCGTACTCCACATGCACGAACAAATCACTGAACAGTTTGATGGGAAGAAACTCCTCGGCATTGGTGATGATAGCAAAACGTACAAATCCTTTGAGACCGTAAGCCCAGGTTTCGTATGCAGGGTAGGGAGGATAAGCTTTTTGAGACTCGTAAATAAAGTGGGGCCCCAGTCCCACGGAAAGGCGGTTGTTTATGTGGTAACCCACCATGGGCGCTACCTCGATATAGGTCCGGGTTCCGAAGGAGAGCCAGACTTCGGGGATGAGGAAGATCTTTCCCTTGCGGCTCGGAATTTCTTCCTGGGCCTGAAGAGAAGCTGCTAACACGGTAAAAAGGAGTATCAGCAGGAGGACCTTCTTCATGTATCTATTTTTTCCCAATATACTGTTTCGCGGAGACTTTTCCGTTTAGCAGCAGGGAACCGTTGTGGGCCAGCGCCCTCATTTCATCCTCACCAGGGTAGATAAATACCGGGGCTATGAATTCGATCTGCTTTTTGATGGCAGTGGTCAGACCTGGATTGTGCGCCATTCCGCCGGTAATCAGGATGCCGTCGATGCTGCCGGAAAGTGCTGCAGCCATGGCGCCAATCTCTTTGCTCACCTGATAGGCCATGGCCGCATGGATCAGTCCTGCTTCCTCATCACCCTCACGGGCCATTTTTTCCAAAAGCTGAGCATCCTTATGGCCCAGGTAGGCAAACATTCCCCCTTCACCGATCAGCATTTTTCTGACTTTTTCCCAAGAGTTTCCCTCCTGGAAGCAATACCTGGCCAGCGCCCCGTTGGGCAGGGTCCCTGATCGTTCCGGGCCGAAAGGACCCTCTCCATCAAGGGCGTTATTCACATCCACCACCCTTCCTTTTTGATGTGCCCCCACGGAGACCCCGCTTCCCATGTGGGCCACCACCAGATTCATGTCTTCATACTCCCTGCCCATGGAATGGGCATGCATTCTGGCCACAGACTTTTGATTCAGGGCGTGGAAGATGGAAGTGCGCTGAAACTGGGGATGACCGCTGATTCTGGCCACTTCATCCAATTCATCCACCACCACCGGGTCTGCTATAAAGGCCTTAGCCTTTGTAAATGTTTCCAGCAGCCTGTGAGCAATCAGTCCCCCCAGATTGCTGGCATGTTCGCCCATTACACCCTCTGAAAGGTCTTTAATCATTTGCTCATTCACCTCATACACACCCGACTCGATGGGGTGGATCAAACCCCCTCTGGCAATAATCATACCCACCTGGTCTTGGGGTATATGATTCTCCTTCACCTCGCTTAGTACCAGTTTGAGCCGGTAGGGGAGCTGATCTGCGGCGTGCGCAAATTTTTCAAGATCGCCACCCTCGTGACGGATGCCTTTTAAGAAAATCGAACTATTGTTGCGGTAGACCGCTATTTTGGTGGAAGTAGCCCCCGGATTGATTACTAGTATATAGTCAGCACCCATAATAAACCACTTTTTAGCCTGTTATTCTGCCTTTCTCCTGGTTGGCAGCAAACACTGCGGCCAGTACGATAGAATCGAATTTTGCCTGCTCAGAATCGGACCTGGAGGTCAGTACAATGGGTACCGAGGCACCCACAATCATGGAAGCCACTTTGGCCTTTGCAAAAAATACCAGGGTTTTGTAGAGCACATTCCCCACCTCTATATCAGGCATCAGCAGCAGGTCTGTATCTCCGGCCACATCACTTTTGATTTCCTTATGCTTGGCACTTTCCAGGGAGACCGCATTATCGAAAGCGAGCGGACCGTCCACAATGCAGTTGAGAATCTGGTCGCGCTGGTTCATTTTCGAGAGCAGGGCCGCATCCAGGGTGGCATCCATGTCGGTATTCACCTTTTCGATGGCACCCAGCACTGCCACTTTGGGCTTTGCTATACCCAGGCTGTTCAAGACCATTACAGCATTGTTCAGAATCTGGATTTTCTCAGTGAGAGTAGGCGCAATGTTCATGGCCACATCGGTCACTGCGATCAGTTTGTGGTAGTTCTCCACCTCAAAATAGGCAAAATGGGAGAGGAGTTTCCCTGTGCGGAGACCGTAGTCCTTGTTCAGCACAGCGTGAAGCATGTCAGAGGTGCCCACTTTCCCCTTCATCAACACATCGGCTGCGCCATCGTGAACCATCTTAACAGAGATGATTATGGAATCTATGGGATGTGAAGATTCCACAAACTCATATTTCCCAATATCCAGGTTCAGGATTTCTGCCATCCCGAAAGTCTTCTCCTTGTCCCCTACAAACACCGGACGAATGATGTTCTGTTTGGCTGCATTTATCACAGCATTCAGGGAGTGTGCATCTTCAGAGGCTGCCAGCACCAGTTTTTTTGGTTTATGGCTTTTGTCCAGTAAATCGCGCAACTGTGAAAGTTTTGTCAGCATATTATAATCATTTATTCACCACAAAGAAAAAGAATTACCCGGCGCAAACCGGGTATCCAGTTATGATGTTCAACACATTTGCCTTTAGAAGCACTTTTTAAGGATCTTGAAAGTGTCTGTGGCGATCACCAGCTCTTCGTTGGTTTTTACTACCAGGGCAGTCACCCTGGAATCGGGCTTGGAGATAATCTTATCCTCCCCCTTCACACCATGGTTCCCAATTTCATCGAAATCGAGTCCCAGGTATTCCATGTGCTGACAGATCATGCGACGGATGTTGAAATCGTTCTCCCCAATTCCCCCGGTAAAGATCACACAATCGAGACCGTTCATGATGGCCGCATAGGCCCCGATGAATTTCTTCACCCGGTAGGCATACATGGTCAAAGCCAGGTTGGCACGCTCATTCCCTTCATAATAAGCCAGTTCCAGGTCACGCATATCCGCAGATATCTCCGAGATTCCCATCATGCCACTGCGTTTGTTAATCATGTTGCTAATCCCTTTCAGACTCAGGTGCTCCTTGTCGGCCAGGAAGAGCAATACACCGGGATCGATATCCCCGGTCCGAGTACCCATGATCAGTCCGTCGACAGGGGTAAAGCCCATGGAAGTATCTATCGATCTTCCATGTTCTATGGCGGTCACCGAAGCTCCATTGCCCAGGTGGCAGCTTACCACCTTCAAATCGCGTGTATCCTTGCCCAGGATCTGGCTGGTTCTCTTATAGACGTATTTATGGCTGGTGCCGTGGTACCCGTATTTCCTTACCCCGTATTTCTCATAATATTCACGAGGAATGGCATACATAAAGGCATAGGGTGGCATGCTCTGGTGAAAAGAAGTATCAAATACTGCGATCTGAGGGATTCCTGGAAGCAAGTGGTCCACCGAAATAATGCCTTTCAGGTTGGCCGGATTGTGGAGAGGAGCCAGATCTACACAGGCTTCAATGTCCTGGATCACCTCCTTGGTGATCAGCACGCTCTCCAGGTATTTTTCACCACCCTGTACTACACGGTGACCCACTGCAGCTATTTCTTGAATGCTTTTTATCACGCCGTGGGCCTTATCCACCAGGGCTGCCATGACCAGGTTGATTGCGGCAGTATGGTCCATGATTGGCTTGATTTCCTTGTACTTGTCTTTTCCAGTGGGTTTGTGCGAGATCACAGCATCGGTAAAACCAATGCGTTCTATTATGCCCTTGGCAATCACCGACTCTTCATTTTCGCCCATGTTAAATAACTGGTACTTAATGGAAGAGCTGCCGCAGTTTAGTACTAATATAATCATGAATTGTGGTCTGTTAAATTCTGATATATAGTTCTTATTTCTGTTTTTTCAATCCTGCGGCCTGGTTGCAAGTAATAGCCACCAGGTTTACAATATCGCTCACAGAACATCCCCGTGAAAGATCATTGATAGGTGCAGCCATCCCTTGCAGCACGGGGCCTATAGCTTCGGCTTTGGCCAGCCTCTGCACCAGTTTATATGCAGTATTTCCCACATTCAGATCGGGAAAGATCAGTACATTGGCATTTCCCTGTATGGCACTGTCCGGTGCCTTGCTCTTGGCTATGGCCTCGATCAGTGCGGCATCGGCTTGCAATTCGCCATCGATGATCAGGCTAGGATCCATCTCTTTGGCCAGTCTGGTGGCATTCACTACCTTATCCACCATAGGATGAGAGGCACTCCCTTTGGTGGAGAAGCTGACCATGGCAATCCGCGGTTCAAAACCAAGTATGGAACGGGTCGTACCGGCAGTAGCCACAGCTATTTCAGCCAGTTGCTTCTCATCGGGGTCAGGATGGACAGCTCCGTCGGCAAATACGATTACCCCATCTTCTCCGAAAGAGTGGTCCGGGAGAATCATGATAAAAGCACCCGAAACAATGCTGATGCCAGGCAGGGTTTTCACAATCTGGAAGGCGGGTCGCAGGACATCGCCCGTGGAATTGGCAGCACCGGCCACTTCTCCGTCTGCATCTCCGGCTTTGATCATAAGGGTTCCCAAATAGAGGGGATCTTCCACCAATATGGATGCTTCTTTCAGGGTCATGCCCTTGGATTTCCTGATCTCGTACAGAAGTTCTGTGTATTCCTGCTTCTTGGGGTGGTCCTTGGGATTAATCACTGTGGCCTTTTTGATGTTATGCAGACCGAATTTCTGAACCTTTTTTTCCAGTTCCACCGGATCGGCAATCAGGTAGATGTAACACAGTTTCTCTCTGATAATGGCATCTGCAGCCATTACGGTTCTATCTTCAAAGCCTTCCGGAAGCACAATTCGTTGGCAGTCCATGCGGGCCTTTTCTTTAATTTTTTCAATTAAATTCATTGATTATCAATAATTTGAGTTTTGTTATTTGCCGACACTAAAGGTAGTTAAAAAAATACAGCCCCTTCTTCCCGAAACAACTTTTTCAACACTTTTGAAGGATGGTGGTTATTATAAAATATAAACCTACAAAACATGAAAGCTGCTGAAATATTTGAAAAGTTATGGGAACAGTATACCGGGGAGAATCCAAGTGCAGAACTTATATATAATCTGTTTCAAAATTCGGGGGAAAGAGTGGTGAACGACCATGTGGCCTTTCGCACCTTCGACGATCCCAGGGTAAACATCGATGTGATTGCCCGTCCCTTTCTGGAGGCAGGCTATGTTCCTGCAGGAGATTATTATTTTGAAGCTAAAAAGTTGAGAGCCAGACATTATGAGCTGCCTGAAGATGCAGAGTCCCCCCGTGTATTTATCAGCGAACTGATTCTGGATGAGTTCTCTGAAAATCTCCGCAGGATGGTCCGCAGTCAACTGGATGCAGTCCCGGAAGAGCTCCTTGCATCGCCTGAACTAATTTTTCGGGGGAACCTGAGCAAATCTATTTCATATGAAGTATTTGAGCGCTTGAGGGAGGAGTCAGAATATGCGGCCTGGCTATATGCCTTTGGTTTCCGCGCCAATCATTTTACCGTAAGCATCAACTACCTCAATGGATTTGACCGCTTAGAAGCGGTAAATGACTTTTTAAAGGAGAATGGATACCCCCTGAACAACTCCGGAGGCGAGATCAAAGGAAGCCCTGAACAGCTGCTGGAACAATCAAGCACCCTGGCAGACCGGGTGAAAGTCAGCTTCACAGACGGAGTACATACCATTCCGGGATGTTACTATGAATTTGCCCTGAGGTATCCCGATGAGCATGGTCGCATATTCAGCGGTTTTATAGCTGGTTCGGCCGATAAGATCTTTGAGAGCACCGATTTCAGGTAAAAGGGAAAAGGGAAAAGGGAAAAGGTGAAAGTCTGAGGTGGGGGCTTTTTGGCTTTGGAGATTCTGCTATATTTGTTGATCTGAAAAGGTCCACACAAATAGAGCAGGGCAAGTTTGAAGAGCTTCGGGCGCGTCTCGATGGCGAGCTGCATACCGATCGTCTGAGACTGATTATGTACTCCACCGATGCCTCCGATTATAAGGAGTATCCGCAGGCGGTGGTCTATCCTTCCCATGAAAATGACATCCGTGAGCTGGTGCGCTTTGCCCGTGAGAACCATGTGTCCCTGATTCCCAGAACTGCAGGGACCTCGCTGGCAGGCCAGGTGGTTGGTAAGGGAGTGGTAGTGGACGTTTCGAGGCACATGACCAGGATCCTGCAGATCAATGAACAGGAACGATGGGTGCGGGTAGAACCCGGAGTGGTGCTGGATGAATTAAACATTGCCCTGAAATCCACGGGTCTATTTTTTAGTCCCGAGACCTCCACCTCCAACCGAAGCATGATCGGAGGGATGATAGGCAACAATAGCTGCGGCTTACATTCTCTTGTGTACGGAGCCACCCGGGACCATACCCTTTCGGTCAGGGCAGTACTGAGTGATGCTTCTGTGTGTGAGTTTGCACCTCTGAACCAGGAAGCATATTCGGAAAAACTTGAAATAGAGGGTCTTGAAGGGGGTATCTACCGGGATATCAACGCGATTCTCAGTGATAAGAAGAACCAGTCTGAGATCATAAATGAATTTCCCGACCCGGGGGTGGTCAGGAGGAACACCGGCTATGCCCTGGATGAATTGCTGAACTCTCCCCAGTTTTTGGCTGATGGCTCTAGACACAAGGATTTTAACCTGTGCCGCCTGCTTTCAGGATCGGAGGGAACCCTGCTGTTTATGACCGAGGCAAAACTCAATCTGGTCCCATTACCTCCTCCCCACAAAGCACTGGTTCCCATTCATTTTCATTCAGTTATGGAAGCCATCAGGGGAAACCTGGCTGCTCTGAAACACTTTCCAACAGCCGTGGAACTGATGGATAAGACCATCCTTGACTGTACCAAAGAGAACCTGAGCCAGAAGAAGAACCGCTTCTTCCTGGAGGGCGATCCCGGAGCGGTTCTGATGGTTGAGATGGTGGATGAAGATGAATCTGTGTTGAAGAAGCGGATCATGGCCATGGAAAATGAGATGAGGAAGGCCGGTCTGGGCTATCATTTTCCTGTGCTTAGTGGAAAAGAAATCTCCAAGGTTTGGGCCCTGAGAAAAGCGGGCCTGGGGGTCCTTTCCAACATCCCGGGAGAGGGGCGTCCGGTCACTGTGATCGAGGATACCAGCGTAAATGTGGAGGTACTGGAGGATTACATAGGCGAATTCAATCAACTCCTTGATAAACACGGACTTGCATGTGTTTACCATGCCCATATTTCCGTAGGGGAACTGCACCTGAGGCCTATTTTGAACCTGAAAGATCCGGGCGATGTACAGCTGTATCACGACATCGCACTGGAGACCGCCTTACTGGTGAAAAAATACCGGGGTTCGCTCAGCGGGGAACATGGCGACGGAAGGCTCCGGGGTGAGTTTATTCCTTTGATGGTGGGGGAACACAATTTTCAATTGTTCCGGAAAATCAAACAGCTGTTCGATCCGGAAGGCATATTCAATGAAGGAAAGGTCATCGACACCCCTTCCATGAATACACATCTGCGTTTCCAACCCGGTCACCGATCTCCGGAATTCTCTACCTGGTTCGATTTCTCGAAAGAGGGTGGATTCATGAATCTTATTGAAAAGTGCAATGGATCAGGCGATTGTAGAAAAACTGAAGTGACAGGAGGCACCATGTGTCCCAGCTACATGGCCACCCGGGATGAGTCGGCAACCACCCGTGCCAGGGCCAATGTTCTGCGTGAGTTGCTCTCGGTAAAAGGACTGAAAAAGCCATTTGATCAGCCCGAAATTTACGAGATTCTTGACCTCTGTCTCTCTTGCAAGGCATGCAAATCGGAATGTCCTTCCAGCGTGGACATGGCTAAGCTCAAGGCCGAGTTTATGCAGCACTGGTACAGTCATCATCCGGTCCCCATGCGTACCTGGCTCATTGCCAATATTTCCGTGGTGAACCGGCTGGGCATGCTGTTTCCGTGGATTTTCAACCGGGTGGCCACGGGCAGGATCACGGCTCCACTGTTGAAGAGTGTGCTTGGATTTGCAAGGGACAGAAGCATTCCCACTCTCGGGAAGAGATCCCTGCGAAGCTGGGCGCGCAAGCACCTCCGCAGTTTGAATGAAGCCCTTGTGGAGGATGCCCCGGAGGTGGTTCTCTATGTGGATGAGTTTACAAATTACAATGACACTTCGCTGGGAATAGTATGCATCAGACTTCTTAATAGGCTGGGAATCAGGGTGCACATTGTGGATCACCCTGTCAGTGCCCGCACCTATATTTCCAAGGGCCTGCTTAAAAAAGCCAGGAAGATAGCCAGGAAAAGTGTAGTGCTTTTGTTCCCCAAAGTATCTGAAGAGAGACCGCTAGTGGGGATTGAACCCTCAGCCATTCTTGGCTTCCGGGATGAGTTTCCTGAACTGGTGGGGAAAGAGTATAAAGAGCGCGCCCTGACATTGGCGGATCATTGTTATACCATGGAAGAGTACCTCGAGCGGGCCTTTGAAAAAGGATTGTTTGACAAATCCCTGTTCACTAAAGAAGCAACAGAGCTGAAATTTCATGGACACTGTCAGCAGAAATCCATTGCCAGCACCGATCCGACCCGGCGGATTCTCTCCATACCAGAGAACTACAGGGTGGAGGAGATTCCTTCGGGGTGTTGTGGAATGGCTGGTTCGTTCGGTTATGAGAAGGAACATTACGAACTCTCCATGAAGGTGGGGGAACTGGTTTTGTTTCCTGCAGTAAGAAAAGCAGGGGAAGGAACACTGGTGGCAGCCCCGGGTACCTCTTGCAGGCACCAAATCCTTGATGGTACGGGAAGACAGGCCTTCCACCCGGCAGAAATACTATATAGAGCACTGGTATAGAGAAATTTAATAAATAGAAACAATGTTGAAGAAACTACCACTCTGGGCAAAGATTTTTATTGGAATGGGACTTGGAATCCTCTGGGGACTGGTCTCGGTTTGGACCGGGTGGGAAGAATTTACCACCAACTGGGTAAAACCCTGGGGAAACATCTTTTTGAAATTGCTTAAACTGATTGCAGTACCCCTGATTTTCGTCTCCCTGGTGAAGGGCATTTCCAGCCTGACCGATATTACCAAGCTGTCCAGGATAGGTTACAAAACCATCGTGATATATATAATAACCACTGTATTCGCGACTACCGTGGGACTGGCCTTGGTGAATATTTTCAAACCGGGAGATGTTTTCCCCGATGACAGGCAGGAGCAGTACCGGGAGAAGTTCGGTAGCCAGGTGGAGACCCGGCAGGAGTCGGCCCAGGAGTATGAGAAGCAGAGTCCTCTTCACTTCTTCGAGGAAATGATCCCGGAGAACTTCTTCCTGGCAGCGGGTGACAACTCCAAGATGCTGCAGATTATTTTCTTTGCCATCCTGTTCAGCATTGCCCTGGTTCTGATACCCGGAGAGAAAACCCAGGTGGTCAAGGATTTCTTCGACGGACTCAACGACGTGATTCTTAAGATAGTGGATATGGTCATGCGCTTTGCACCCATCGGCGTTTTTGCCCTGATGGCAGCCCTGGTGGTGGATTTTTCCGGCGATGCCGATATATTTACCGCCCTGGGCATGTATATGCTGACCGTAGTTGTGGCACTGTTTCTTCTGATCCTTGGATTCTATCCTTTGCTGATACGGATATTTACAGGCATGAAGATTCTTGGTTTCATGAAGGGGATTCTCCCTGCACAACTGGTGGCCTTTACCACCAGCTCCAGTGCTGCAACCCTGCCCGTAACCATGAAACAGGTGACCCATGAACTGGGGGTGTCCAAACCCATTGCCAACTTTGTACTGCCAGTGGGGGTGACCATCAACATGGATGGAACCAGTTGTTACCAGGCCATTGCGGCGGTCTTTATAGCACAAGTATTTGGCATTGATCTGACCCTGATCCAGCAGCTGACAATAGTATTGACTGCGACCCTGGCTTCCATAGGCAGTCCTGGGATTCCCAGTGGAAGCATTGTTATGCTGATCATCGTGCTCAATTCGGTGGGACTACCCGTAGAGGGACTGGCACTCATTCTAGGTGTGGACAGACCCCTGGATATGCTTAGAACGGTTGTGAATATCACCGGTGACTCCACAGTGGCCTCAATTGTGGCCCGTTCGGAAGGAGAATTGGAGCAAAATCCATAAAATAGACCTGATTTTTCCTGGTTTGATATCCAGGGATTCCAACACTTCTTGTATCTAAATGTCTGTTTTTCAGAATACATATCCAGTAATCCTTTCATTTTAACTTCTTCAGAAGCCCATATTTGGTCCTGCTCTGGTACTCTGCCAGGGAATTTTCCAGTGAGAGCGCTTAAAATACTTATTGGAATCCCAGACGCATATGCAAAGGTGGAAAAGCCAAAGGGGAGGAGGGATGAGGATGCAAGCAGGATCTTTCAAGCTGAGAAGGATCCTGTGCTTTCTTCTTTGTAACAACAATTGGAAAAAATGAGTTTAGAAAGCACCTAAGTATACAGTTTACAAAATTGACATATGTAACTCAAATCAGACCTGTTACAAATGTAATCAAGACAAAAAGTAAGGAATAATTGACATAAGACAACAGAAGTACACTTTCTTACTCGTTACAAATGTAAACAAATACATACCCACTTTCAAATTGTAAGGAAACAATAATAATCACTTAATAATCAGACTTATATAGTATTTATTTGCACTAAATAATATAAATATTTCTTGAAATGAGCGAAAAAGAAGCTTTCAGACTGAAAGATATTCATATTATTAATCTTATTACCAGTGTTATATAGCATTTATCTCAAGTATATGTTTGGTTAAGCCGTTTTCACGGCAAATTAACGCCTTTATACGCGCTTCAAGGGCTATATGGCTTACTGAGCTGGCTATTAGCGCCCTGTTATCAGGGGTTCCACGCTGGGCTTCATTTATAAGCAAAATTTATTATAACTGCAAAAATACGCAGATCAGCAACTAAGCTGGAACCAGGACTGTTCCATAAGATATAAGTGCTTTTAGCTATAATTTTATCTATGTTACAAATGTGAATTATTAGAATTCACATATGGAAACAATATTCTTGTTACATTTGTAATCAACGCTAACGCTATGAAAGAACGTCTTCTTCAGCTGCTGGACCTGGAACAGATAAGTCCTTCAAAATTTGCCGATATAATCGGTGTCCAGAGAAGCAGTA
>SPBY01000615.1 GCA_004525825.1 Bacteroidia bacterium | reverse complement strand
AGTCGGTCGAAGGACCGCAAGATATTTTAAGCCGTTGAGCTGATCCGGGGGAGGATTGTATCCCGGGTACAGTGAAGCGGAAGGAAAATCCGGAAACGGAAGATCCTGAATTGCAGTGCACAAGTTTGTGCACAAACTCTGGAAAGTATGCAAGCGTGCGTACTTGTGCCAGGGAGTATAGGTTCCAAAAGGTATGGCCCGAAAGGGTGATACCCGGTACCTGCACCCTTGTAACCAATTAATATTTAATGATATGAAACGCGACAGGCACATTTTACAAAAGTATCTGGACAACGAGCTCTCAGAGAAGGAGTTGACCAGGTTTGAGCAGGAGCTCAACGCCAGTCCGGATTTGTTGGTGGATCTCGACCTTTACAAAGAGGTGGATGAAGCCATTGCCGATACGGAAGTATTGGATTTCCGGGCCCAGTTGACCGACCTGCGGGAAGAATCACGTAGATCGGAGACCGGAAGAAAGGTTTTTCGCTTTACACGGCCTTGGCATTATGCAGCATCGGCAGCATTAGCTTTGCTGGTAGCCATTGGCCTGGCCACTGTACTTGGACGACCATTATCTAATAATGATTTGTTTGCCAAGTACATGAAACCTTATGAACTGGTACTCACCAATCGTTCAGCAGACACTGAAGCAACACAGCAATGGTTGAATCGGGGGGGCAATTATTTCCTGCAAGGGGAATTTGAAAAAGCCATTGAATGTTTTGATGAGGTCCTCTTCCTTAACGCAGAAAAAGTGGAGGCTGATTTCTACATGGGAATGTCCTATATGGAGATAGAGATGCCCAAGGATGCCAGTGAATCCTTCATCAGAGTGATTGAGCACAACGACAACCTGTTTATCCAGAAAGCCGAATGGTTCCTGGCGGGATGTCTGCTGGCCATGGATGAAACGGATCGTGCACGCAGGCAACTGGCCCTGATTGCATCCTCGTCCAACCACTTTTACAGCAAGGATGCTGCGAAGATCCTCAAAAGGATGAAGCGCTAATTCATCCGGGCCACCCTCGGAGTGAGGAATGGTTATAATGCTAATTGAAATATTGCTGAATAACGGTGATGGGAGAAAAGCCTGACTATAATGAGCTTTTGGAGTATACAAAGCAGCTGGAGAAGAAAGTAGCCAGGCTGGAGGATACGCTGAAGCAGTATCAGTCAGACGGAACCAGGGTGAAAACCAGGTTTCTTTCCAACATCTCACACGAGATAAGGACTCCCATGAATGCCATCATTGGATTTTCTCACCTGCTGGGTGACGAAGAGGTGGATGGTGATCAGCGTGAGGCTTACATTAATCACATCACCAAAAACAGCAATACGCTCTTAAACATGATGGAAAACCTGATTGATCTTACCCTGATCGAAACAGGAAACCTTCAACTGAAGGAAGATGAAGTAGAAATCTATCAGTTAATGAAGGAGTTATACAATCAGTATAACCTGGACAGATACAGGGCGAACAGGGAAAAGGTAGCATTGCTATTAAATGTGAGAGAAGCATTTAAAAGGGCAATAATAATTACGGATAAACAGCGCCTGTCGAGAGCATTAAGCTGTTTGATTGAAAATGCCCTTTCCCAGACCAATAAAGGAGTCGTAGAATTTGGCGCAACGTTTGCCAACAAAAATACACTGGTTTTCACCATTAAAGACAGTAGCAACATGCTGCTACAGGAGAGAGTCAGGAAGATCTTTGAATCAACTGAAATAGAAGAGGACTGGTACAATACCTCCGATACGATCGGACTCGGTTACAAGTTAGCCAGTGGGCTGGTCAAGGCCATGAAAGGAGAAGTCCTGGTCACAGACAGTTCATTTAAGGGTATTACCATTGAGTTTACAATTCCTATCAGGACAGTCACTCCAAAGTATTATAACTCTGGAGGAGTAGACAGGATTGAAGTTGAACGTTCACAGAAAGAATGATCCGATGCCGGTTTGATGCCTCTGCCAAACATTCATTAGGGGTTTGTTTATTGTTTTCAAGTTTTCAAAATGGCAGGTCATCAAATCCGGAATCATTCTCGGGTGGATTGGAAGGGAAAGGAGCATCCTGGCTCTCTGAATCATCCTGAACAGGTGCAAATGACTGAGTAGACTCGTTCGAAAGATTCTCGATGCGCCAGGCTTCGAGATTTGTAAAGTAGGAGACTTGGCCATCTTTTTCCCATTTTCGTCCTCTCAGGTTAAAGGATACTTTAACGGTATCATCAATGTTGAACGGATCAAGCATTGAACACTTATCCTGGGTAGACTGGAATTTGATGAAATCGACAAATTCAAATCCGGTAGCACTGCTTGATTTGATCTCAAGGACGAATTCACGTTTCTGAAAACGTTCAGAGACCTTTTGGGTTTCGTATTTTTCTGCAAGGCGGCCGTTAATCTCGAAGCTCATATTTAATATCTTTTTCAGTTAGAATGCAAATTTAAGGATAGTTTTTATTGAAGAAAGCCAAAGTCCGATCTTTATGATCAACAAAAAAGGCTGTTCGCGTTGCGGACAGCCTTTTTTAATGAGTT
>SPBY01000174.1 GCA_004525825.1 Bacteroidia bacterium | reverse complement strand
GAAAGTGGTGTAAACTATACGGCGGGACTACCTGTGGTAAGGACCAGTCCGGCCCATGGAACCGCTTTTGAACTGGCTGGAAAAAATGAGGCTTCCCCTACCTCCTTCCGAAATGCACTCTACCTGGCTATTGACGTGGCCCGCAGCAGAAAACTTTATGATGAAATGGCCAGTGATCCTCTTCTTGTAGGCAATCCCAGCTCTGAGGGCAGGGACGAATCGCCCGAGGACCTGGAAGCACAGGGAGAATCTTAAACTGCGCAAGCGCTATTCGTAAACAATCACTTTTTGCTGATTGTAAACAAACTGGAATATCTGGTGCTCCACAGGAAAGCAGAACATGTAATACTCTGCTTCGCTGTGCTCTGGAAAATAGACATATCCGCTGACCACCTCACCCGGAGCTACCTGACACGAACGAAAGATCTCCTCATTCACCACCACTTTCTCCTCGTTGATCAAAGCTAAATCCGACTTTATTTGCTTATCCTGTGATATATAGTGGTTTGCCGTGCCAAACATGCTGTAAAGACCGTCGGCAAGATAAGCGGGATTTTCCGTGGTGATCACAGCAGCTACCGTGGCCAGAAGGCCAACTCCGGCATCAAGAAATCCAAGAAACGAGTTGGCCTTTTTTTCTCCCTGCTTGTCCTCAATGATCTGATCGTAATTGAGCAGTACTTTGTCGGGATCTACTGCCATGCGGGGAGGCAACATCGAAGAGTCGGCAGTGACGCTGTCAAGCAGTACATAGTAGAAATCTTTGGGTTGGATGGTCAGGATCTCCGAGCTGCCATTGACAAGCACAAAATCAAACATAAGGTTGGAACCGTAAATTCCATCAAAACCCAATTCCACATCAATGTTCTCGCTGCCCAGGGAGATATATTCCCGCCCCATGGCGTAGTTTCCTACGGGAGCTTCAGGAGTAATCTGTGTTACCACCCGTGGAGCCATGCAGGACCACAGGAACAGGAACAGAATCGGAAAGAGTATAATTTTTTTCATAAGCAGGGCGCGGTGACAATGAAACTCACACAAAAATCCTGCCGAAACTCAGGACAGAAAATCTTTACTCGATCAATGCCCGGTACTGGTCAGCCGAAATCAGATCATCAAGCTGTGCAGGATTGGAAAGCTTCACCCTGATCATCCATCCCCCTTCAAAGGGCTCTGAATTCACCAGCTCAGGACTATCTTCCAGGGCAGTATTTACCTCCACTATTTCACCATCCGCAGGCATATAGAGGTCCGAAACAGTCTTCACAGCCTCAATGGTTCCAAAAGTATCACCCAGGGCCAGGGTCTCGCCCTTTGTTTCAATTTCAATGAATACCACATCACCCAATTCACCCTGGGCAAATTCGGTTACCCCAACCACAATTTCTTCACCTTCCACACGAATCCATTCGTGTTCGGCAGTGTACTTAAGATTTTCAGGTACGTTCATGTAATAAAGGTTAATATGCTTAGCTACGCTGAGCTCGCAAGCCCGGTTGCAATGCAAACGTTAATAGCTTATCCCAAATTTAGCAATTTAGTTGATAACCCGGTCTGCTTTTTATCATATGGGCCGGCTTACAATGTGAAGGTAAGGCTGAATCCAACATTGTAGTTGGCATTGGGATAACTATTTGATATGTATGGAGTTGTAAGGCGCTGATCATAAAATGCCCTCACGGTGAATTTATCGCCCAGCATGTAATCGGCCGAAAACTTCAGGCTGAAGATGGTTTGTCCGGCGGTGATCTCGCTTCCCGACAGATCTTCCAGCTTCCGGATCACCGTTCGGTTGTTCCTCATGGAAAGATCGAAGCGGATGTTCAGGTCGCTGGAGAACTCCTTCTGGTTGATGACCAGCGGTACTTCATTGAAACGATATCCGGCACCCACTATAAACTCGCCACTGTTTACCTCATTTACCTGGGTATTGGCCATATTCATCGCGACCGTTCGCGACCGTTTATACTCAACACGCGTGGTCAGGCTATTCTTCCAGTCCATGTTGATATCGAAAAGGGGACTGAAATTTTCATTGATACTAACTGTATTGATATTGCTTTCCACCATGAAGTTCCCCTGCAGGTCGGTGGTATCGGTAATTCCATTCATGCTCTCGTAGTAAAACGGGTTGTTAATGAAGGAGCCCACACTATAAGTGGAGCGGTAGGAGTGGTTCATCACAATGGAATTCACATACTTCTGCAGGGCCTCAATTTTTCCCAGACCATCGAAACGAACCTGCCAGTTGGGCATAACCTCCAGAATCGATTTTATTGCCTGCAGTCCCACGCTTTCGGGATTCCCTCCTCCGTATGCCGCCAGGAAAGCGGGAATCAGCACCTCCTGGGAGGTGGGTCCATATCCTGTTTTATAGCCGATATGGGCGGTATCGTCAGGCAAGGTGATGCCTGAAGCTGCCTGATAATTGTCGGCCAGCCGCTGGGAGATAGTCTTTCGGTAAACATTTTTTAGTTTTTCGAACGAATCGGCCGACTCTACTTTGTTGTCGATCCTTTCAAAAACGGTAAGCAGCGAGATATAGGACATGCTGAAATTCCCGCTGTGAACTCTACCCCTGAGATATTCCTCGGGGAGGGTGCCGTCAGGGTTGGCAGTATAATATTCCGTATAATTTGAGGCATACATCCGGTTAGCCGTCAGGTCAATCTTCAATCCATTGAAAGGTTCAATGTTCATCCTGGCTGTAAACCGTTCCGTGTTGTTCATAGCGAAAGGATTGTTCAGGGTCTGGTCGGTAGTGAGCAGATTTCTTTCAAAGGCATTGTAGGCGTATCCCCGGTCTTGCCACCCGGAGATGAAGGTCCATCCCGGTTCCATCTGTCCGCCCACCATCTGGGTTCCAAAATAATCCACACCGGGAAGGTAACCGGGAAGAAGGGTACCTCCGCTCCTGGAAAAGGTCACGTTCAGGGTACGGACACTCATCAGGATCCTAACGGTAGTTTCAGCAATAAAGATCAGCGGACTCTGACCTTTTTCAATGGTACCGGTCACGGTCACCCTGGCATTCCGTATGGCTTTGTCCGAAGTAATCGAGATTCGGGTATTGCTGAGGATCTCCGTGCTTACCTCCACGGGCTGATTATTCTCATCAAATACCTCCACCCCGATGCTCTCTGTTTTCAGGTTATGGACCACATACCTGGGACGCGCTTCACGCAGATACAGGTTCTCCCTGGAAAAAACCTTGGTCTTCGTCCGTGTCTCCTCCTCCCTTTTCCGGGTGCTGGCATTCCGGTATTTGTCGTTGATTCCCTTCAGGTAGCCTATCTTGTTGTACAGGTTTACAAAATTCAGCTGACCGTTGAGTTGAATGGTATTGGAGTTTTTAATGGTGTTCCCCAGGTGGATGGGTCCGTTAATGGGATCATTTGGAATAATGGGTCCCACATTCCATCCATAGGTACCCCCGTACCTGGCACTGGCAGAGGTCCAGTCGAGCAAGGGGATCTTATTGATGGGGATGGTGTATGAAGCATCGAACTGGTGAAAATAGCTGGTGGACCGGCCAAAATTCAGAATGGTATCCCGGAGTGCATTCCATGCATAGTCGTGGCCCCACCTTCCCTCAGGCTCATCGATCCGGGCAATATGTGTGGACGAGAAGTCAAAACGGAGGTTGCGGGTGATGTCAAACTTCAGGTCAAAATAACGGTTCCAGAGGAAGTCCTTTTTAAAGGTGGGTTCCACATAATATCCGGGATTGTTGATATTCTTCACCTGCTTCTCCAGGTAATAGCGGTCCATGTCCGTCCTGAAGGAGACCCGGGAAGGGGTCACATTGAAATTCATATCTTTGACCAGCCTGAGCCATTCCGAGCTCATCCACTTGACCGATTTAAATGGCTGGACATTCGTTGGTCGGGTATTGAAGTTGTAGCTGATATTACCCCTGACTTTGCGGGTATTATAGTAATCGAGGTTTGGATTCTGGCTATTCATTTCGTTCATCGAAAAGCTGGCCGACCAGTTGGATAAGCTGTAGAAATGCTTCTTATTTCCCGCCTTTTGCATCCGCATGTTGGTCAGTGCAAATGATTTACGCTCCACAATGTCCCTGGCATTACGGATGATTGAATCTTTTTCTGCTTTCGTTTCTGCCTCGTCTATGGCCTCCTTCAGGGGTATGTCCGGATCGAGGGGATTGTACTCCGGGTTCACAATGGCTTTCGAGTAGCTGGCAAACACCGGTATATTCACACCGCTCTCCTGCTTGAAGAATTTTCCCATCTGGAGGTTGGAAGAGACATCGTACTGGATGATCTGTTCTCGCTGCCTCTCCTGGACTTTTTGCTCGATGCTTCCAAATCCGGGCTGACTGGTGTTCCCGGCAAAGGTCACGTTCCCAAAATCGGCCAGCTTCAGGGTGGCCCTACCAGTGGCGGCCCATCCCCCGCTCTCGTTGAAGTCGGTTAGTCGCAATTCGTTGAGCCATATTTCCCCCGACTTCGGCAGGCCGTCATCTTTCCCGTAAGGATTGCTCCCGGCCTTGGGATTTCGCACCCCTATCATGATGGTACGGATGCTGCTCATGTTGGGATTTCCGGATACCGAAATGCGGTTCCCTTTTTCATCCATGATGGAAAAGACCGAATTAACGGTGATATTGCTTTCGGGATCGCTCATGGCCCGGTTCCGCTCCTGCTTCACATCCTTCAGCTTGTCCAGTTCCACTTCGAATTTGTTCACTGCCGGCCAGACAATCAAGCGGTCACTTTCACTGTCGTTATTGTACCTGCCGGGCGGAGTAAGCTCCAGGGGAACCTCGTATTCATAATAGTTGTCCTGATAGTCAGATCCCAGCCTGATAAAGGCCACAAGCTCATTGTGTTCCAGCACCTCTCCAGGAATTGCCTCGGCATGTGCCTCCATGCGGATCTTTTTATACTGCCGCATGTCCAGCTCTGTATTCTTGTAAGCCGCCCGGGCATCTCCATCGGCCAGTTCTCTCACTTTAAGTAAAATGGACTGTTCATTCAGCTGCCTGAGCTGTGGCTGCATGGGATCGATCTGACGGCTGAACCCCGGAGGAAGCACGTAGTTCACCGGCTCCTTCCCAGCATTCTCCTCAATGTTGACTGCCGAAATGGACAAGTCCCCAAGGGGAGGTTCCACCCCGGTCCAGTCCTCGCCTCCCTGGGTAAAGGGCAAAGCATATCGTCTCCACTCTCCGCGGATCAGATCCAGCTTGGCAAAACGAAGAAAAGTGGTGTCCTGGAATCCGGTCATAAACATCCGCATGAAACGGATGGTTTTAAAATCGGAGATATCTCCCACTGTGCCTTCGTAATTGTAGACTGGTATCCTGAACTGGTACCAGGTCACATCGGCTTTCTCTCCGTTTTCATAGGTCACCCTGTCCACCACCTTGTCCACAATGTGGTTCCGGCCCACCTCCATCTCATTTTTATCCACATCGACGCGGTAGACAAAATATGCTTCCCCTTCACTAAGGGTGTTGTCACGGTTGATGTCCTCTATATCGGGCAGGGAGGTTCCCGAAGTGGGATAGGATTCTGTATTGTCCAGGTCACTGGGAGAGTTCCCTTCGTGGTTGTTATAAAGCTTATAACGGCTCAGAATATCGAGCTGCTGAGCATCGTATACTGAACTCCGGTAGTAGCTGTAGTTGTCGGACGAGGGATCCGCAAAGGCTGCATCCCTGGCTTCCCGGGAGATCAATCCGGCAGTAAATAGGTCTTCAATCTCGTTCAGGTAGTCGTCAGGTTCCTCCGAAAAGTACTGAACCTCGTCCGAGGTCGAAAGTCCGTCCAGTCCCACATCCTGGTATTTACGCGTCTCGTCGCCTGCGCTGAAACCCGGAACCAGCGACTGGGTCAGGGGAACGCGGCCCCAGACAGTGGTATCTACTTTTTCAATCACTTCTGAAGTGGGCAATCCGTTTTCAAATACCTTCCTGGAGTCTTTCAGTACAACCTCGGAGATATTTCCCAGGTTGAAATAGAGTTGTCCCCCTTCATGATTGGGCATCTCTGCAAAGGGATCCATCAACCAGAATTCAATGAATTCCACATTGGCCTGCTCAAAATTGCTGGAGTAGATTTCCCGCATAATTCCTCCCCAGCGATCCTCAGGATTCAGCAGGCTACCATCACTTCCAATTCTCTGATAATCATAGTTATAAGGGCCTCTCTCCCGGGGATAGAAGGCCATGTTCAGCACAGAGATCCTGGTGGGCACCCCGTTGGGATTCTCCTTGTTGGGAAAGATGTCCTGTTCATACACCTCGTACACATAGGCACTGGACATGAAATCGGGATTGGCCTTGATGTAGTCGGGAGTCCGCGAATCGGGATTTACAAAAAGCGGATCGATATGGTACCACGCCAGTCTGGCCCGGTTGTAACCATATCTCCGGTCGTTATTTAACTCAGCTTCCGAAAAGAAACCGCGTGGAGTACTGGACAGCTTCCAGGAAGAGAACTGCTTCAGATCAATGGAGGTCTGGCTTCCTTCAAAATCATCAATATATGCATTTCCCTCAATG
>SPBY01000297.1 GCA_004525825.1 Bacteroidia bacterium | reverse complement strand
TTTGAAAGCCCATTTGGTCTGTTGAAGTTATAAAAATGCTCCCAGAGTTTAAGTTTTTCATTTAGATCGACATCATCAGAATATGTAGAGATTCCAGTCACATTGAGCACCTAATACCGGAGTAAAATGAGCATGCCATTCCGGAAAGGTCTGAGCACCTCATTCCGGAATGTAAATATCATAACATCAACTCGTAGCGATTCTTTCTTATTTGAAAATGTTGACTGCTCAGTTTAAAACAATCAAGGGTGCACAATATGTCCGATTTTTGCAGATAATATCTATTGAATAATGATGTGGAAACAATACGGTTATTTATCTGCATATTAAATCACTTCTTTTCATGAGCAGATTAAGTTACAATTGAATGGTATCCTCACCTACTGGTTTCTCACAATTTCCAACGCATTTATTGAGCAACCCTGAATGATATTATCAATTTGAACTACCGATATTTCTAACATCTTGTCTAACAGAAGTCTCAAGCGCATTTATCACCTTCCATGTATCATCGATTTTCATAAAAGTGAATTGCATCACCATTGGGTCTGAAAGAGTTGCATTAGCGTCTTTGAAATTCTCTAAAAATTTACAATTTGTAGTATATATGACTGTTGATTTATCAAGGAATGCATATTTTTCATCGATTATCGTAAGCTCTTGATTTAATATTGAGTTGAAAAATCCCCCCATCCCTTTTAATACTTCCTCGTAAGTTGAAGTCCGTCCATTGAGAATAAAAACAAAATCAGGCGAATTATACCATGATTCCGTTACCATACCAATATTTGCCTCTTCAAATCCTTTGAAAATCGTATTTACTACGTCTTCAAGTTCTTCTATGATTTTGTCCTTTTCGGCATCGGAAACTGTTCTATTCGTTTCACACGAAAAATTTGCCAACAGTAAGACATCTAAAGCCGAATTTTCATTAATGTTTCAACAACAGAAAAACAAAAGGAGACCATCCATTGAAAGGAGTCGAACTACTAATAATATATTATTGATATAGTTTCCCGGATTCCATTTTCCCGTCCATTTCCTTACATTTATACAAACCGGATCCGGATCGGGCCGGACCACAGACCTTTAGTTTAAATTTTAATCTACGCATTATGACACATCTCAACCGTAGGAAATTTATTAAAAGCACAGCAGCCATCTCCATTGTAACAATGGTAAGCCCAAGTATTGCATTTGGGAGTAAAGCAAATTCGGCCATCAGAATGGGTGTCATTGGATGTGGTGGAAGAGGAACAGCAGTAATCTCTTCGATGTCGCAGCACACCAATATAAACATTACGGCCATGGCCGACCTGTTCAGGGACAAGCTGGATGCAGCGAAAATCAGGTTTGACGCTATTAACAAGGAAAAGGGATTTCCTGAAATTGCCAAATCATCCACCTATGTGGGATCGCAGTCGTATTTGCAGCTTCTGGAGAATAAGGAGGTGGATGCCGTGCTGATATCCTCCCCGGCCTATACGCATGCCGATTTTATGGAAGCTGCAACTGCTGCCGGTAAGCATGTGTATTGCGAAAAACCCGTATCGCCGGATGTGGCGGGCTGCAGGAAAATGGAAAAAGTGGGTGAGCGATATGATAAAAAACTCAGCATGACCATAGGGTTTCAGATTCGTTATGCCACTCCCTATGTCCGGATGGTCGAACGGATTCATAACGGAGACATCGGAAAAATCCTCAGTGCACAATTGTATTATCTGTCCTCCAGCACCGGAGTGCATGATACACTGGGCAAATCCTACGACGAAATGCGGATCAGGAACCAGTATCTGTTTCATGCCTTATCGGGCGGCACCTTGCTCGATCAGTCCATTCACATGATTGATGTATGTAACTGGGCACTCGGGGAACATCCCAAATGTGCCATAGGAACAGGCGGCGTGGATGATTCACAAACCTTAGGAGACACCTGGAAACATTTTCAGGTGGCCTATGAGTACCCATCCACCAATGTGATGGTTCAGGCCACCCAGTATGGTACCGAGTGGGGAGGAGTTTGTGCAAGATTCATCGGAACAGAAGGCACCGCCGAAGCCTATTACACAGGTGGAGTATTTATCTCAGGAAAGAACGCCTGGGATTCAGGAATCCTCCGCTGCGCCGACAGTGAGCCTACGGAAGAGCAAAGAAGGACCGGCGCTTTTCTATCGTCTCTGTACGATGCCGACCAGAATAAGGGAACAGCTTTTATCAGAAGCATTGAAACAGGAAATTATCTTAACGATACTTTCTCCGGAGTAGAATCAACCTTAGCTGCCATCATGGGAAGAGAAGCTGCCATGTCGGGAGAAAAGATAATGTGGGACAATCTTCGTCAATCTTCTCAAAGACTTGACCCGAAGCTGAATCTAAGCCAGTTTGATCCTGAATGAGGCAGGTCATCCTTTAAATGGAACTTCATTCAATATAATCGAAACCTATGAAAAAAATCAGCAGGAAAGAATTTTTCAAAAAGACCGGGGTAATCACCGCCGGGGTGATGATTTCACCGGCCCTCGCAGGCAGCCCCATGCCTGCGGGAAATGCAAAAAAGACAAGAGTGGGTTTGATCGGATGCGGGAGCGTATCTCATTCCTACCTTCCCCATCTTTCTGCATGCCCCTACGCAGAGATCGTCAGCGCATGCGATATCCGCTACGAACGGGCGGTCGCCCAGGCCGGGAGGTTCAATATTCCCCATACCTATCCCCATATCGACCAGATGCTGGCAGGGGCCCCATTTGACCTGCTGGTTAATCTTACGGATATGCAGGAGCACGGAAGGTTGAACAAGATCGCACTGACCGCAGGAAAAAATGTCTGGAGCGAAAAACCCCTGGCCAGCACCGTTGAGGAAGGAAAGGAGCTGCTTGAACTTGCCAAAGAGATGAATGTGCGGCTCTGGGGCGCCCCTGTGGTGGTGAACAGTCCCCAGTTCGCATTTATGGCCGAGGCCATCAGAACGGGGAAGCTGGGTAAGATTTCCTCTGCGCATGCGCATTATGGGCACCTGGGACCCACATGGTCGGCTTTCTTCTACGAGAAGGGGGGCGGAAGCCTGCCGGACCTGGGGGTCTATAACCTGGCTACCCTCACCGGGCTTCTGGGTCCCGCAAAGTATGTCACTGCCATGACAAGTATTGTGACGCCCGTCAGGAACACCGACAATAAGGGGGAAGTGAAAGTTGAGGCTGAGGATAACGCCATGGTTCTCATGGATCACGGGAACGGGATCCTGTCGCATGTACAGTCGGGATTCAACTATTTTGATCCCTACGGACATACCGGGACGGGGCAGGACCGGCCCACGGTACTGATCTGGGGGACCCGGGGGAATATGGGACTGGTGGGTTACGACTGCGCTCCTTTCGGTGTCGCCCTGGCCACCACGGACCATGAGGAACCGGTAAGGCACGCCAACGATGCCTTAGGCTATGTCTGGCAGGAAGGCGCATCCGTGGTTGCCGAGACCCTGGCCACGGGCAAGGAAACCCTTGTATCAGCGGAACATTCACTTCATGTCCTTGAAATCATTGAAGCAGCCCGGAAATCGGGTCAGACCGGGGAGCGCATCAGGATCACCACGAAGTTCAAATACCCAGTGATCTGAAGCGATGCAGCAAATCCTTCCAGAATCGGGATAGTCTGTTGGGCATGCGGTTAGGGTAACCTGGCAGGGCAGGGAATTTCGTTCATTGTTGGTTTATTTCTTAATTCTGGCCACAAAACCACCACCGGGAGCCAGTTCAACGTTTAGTTGCCCGTCCTTTGTCAGCTGCGAATGGATTATTTTATAGTCCCGTGGATTTCTTGCTGCATTTATGCCGTCAATAGCTGTTTCTGCCTGATAGTCTCCTACCTCCAGAAAATCGCAGGGGATAGAAAACGATACCGGTTCCCAGTTGTTCATGGCCGCCAAAAACCATTCTTCTCCCTTACGCCTGGCTTCCACAATGTATTTACCCAGTTCTGCCTTTAGAACGATGGTTTCGTCCCAAACCGTTGGAATATTACCCAGGAATTCCATCAGTTCCGGTTCGCGAATAGCATCAGACAAGTTTCCTGAAAACAACTGAAGGGGGCTCTCATACACCACAAACATTGCAAGCTGATGCATGCGTGTTCCCTGGGCAATCACATTTTCGAAGCCCAGTTTTGAAGTTTGATTTTCCGTTGCATGCTGCAATAAACCGGGTTCATAATCCATAGGCCCGGCAGTCATTCGGATAAAAGGCAGCAGCAAATCGTGACTGGGATTGGCTTTTGCCGACCAAATGTTGTATTCCGAACCCAGCACACCTTCACGCGTGAGCATATTCGGGTAGGTACGCGAAAAACCCTTGGGTGGAGGCGCTCCGTGAATCATGCACATAAACTGATTTTTCGCACATTCCGAGGTAAAATGGTGCATAAAGTTGATGGCTTTTTGGTCGTCGCGGTCGATAAAATCGGTCATTACAATTTTAATTCCCCATTTTTTGAATTGCTGAAAAGCTGCTTCCATCTGCCGTTCCATGGTTAATGCCTGTGTCCAGAGTATAAGGCCGATTCCTGTCTCCCGGGCATATCCTGAAATCTCTTCCATGTCCATGTCTGGAGTAATTTTAAAGAGGTCGTTTACGTCCGACCACCCGGCATCTAGCATCACATATTCAAAACCAAAACGGGCAGCAAAATCGATGTAATATTTGTAAGTGGCCGTATTCAGTCCGGCTTCAAAATCAACACCATACAAATTCAATCCTGTAATCCATTCTTCAGTGCTTTTACCAGGTTTTATCCAGCTGAGATCGGTAAATGTCGGCTCGGAAGCAAGCCGGTACACAAGGTCGTTCCTCAGCAGATCCGCATCGGTTGGGGCAATTAAAATGACCCGCCAGGGGAAGGTGCGCGTACCTTTCGTTTTGGCAATGAAGTTTTCCCGTTCAACAACCGTTTTCAGTTTGAATTCGCTTCCCCTGATTTCCTCCTTTTTGGGGAAAGGTGCAAATTTTCCTTTT
>SPBY01000069.1 GCA_004525825.1 Bacteroidia bacterium | reverse complement strand
TTTCACCTTCTTGCAGGAAATTGAACCAGTCTGAAAGTCATCGTTCAGGTAGGGAGTTCCTTCAATCTTGGAGTAGCGATCATCCTGGTTCTTGATGTAATCCAGGTCGGAGTTCATAAAATTGATCATGTCCGATCCTGAAGAGATCATATTGGTTTGAGCCACGCACACCTGGGACAGTAGAAGCAAGCCACTCATGTATATCAGAGTTTTCATTTTCATAATGAATAGATTTGAATTCCCTTTAAGATCCTAAAGATACAAAGAACAAGCCAAAAAAAAACCGCCGTAAAACTACGGCGGTCTTGAAAGAGATTAGAACAGAACGGTTTTTGCTTAGTCTTTCACCAATTGCAGTGTGGCCTGTTCAAAATTACCTGCTGAAACATAGAGCTTGTAGCGAATGCTCGCCGTCATATCACAGGAAGAGAAAGGGCCGGCTCCGAGATCAGTGGCTCTAAATTCTCCATATCCGCTCATGTCATCTGCCAGCCACTGATCCGGAATATTCCAGTAAAAGTTGGCCGGATCGGCGGCGTTGAATACCACTTTGATCGGGAAATAGGGCCAGATATCTTCTGTGACCAGGGTATTTGCCTCACCTGGAACAAGTGCAAAATTGACCGTATACGGGGGATAGGGATCAGCTTCGTAGTCGGACCACTCGTTGGCAGTCCACGCCCCTACGAAATTGTTGACATCAAAGGGACAGAACTGCTGGATATAAAGGGTGTACACCGTATTGAAGCTGGCGGTATCGGCACTCACCAGTTCGAAGACCAGGGTATCCTTTCTTCCGGACAAGTTTTCAAAGTATCCTTCCACATTAATATCGGCTGTCACCGAACCAGCGGGGATGGAAACTGAAGCAGGAACATCGTAATGTGTACCTGCTGTGCCCGAGGCATACAGTAGATTTATATTCACCGAAAGGGCGTTGTCCAACGGAGCAGGAATACCCACTTGAACGGGGTAGGGTGTATTGTCAGCCTGAACAAAGTAATCACCCAGAATACCGTCGGTAAAGCTGACAAAGGTAGGACCGCTGTAAAGGATCGGGTCTTCTTCGCTACAACCATTCAGAAGAAGGGCCACAGCAAATAAGGACAATAGTTTGATAGTTATCTTTTTCATGATTGGATCGCATTTTATCATTAATATCCTGGATTAGGCGTGATGTTATCATTGGCCTTCAACTCTTCATCCGGAATGGGCCATTGCCACCTGTGATCACTAGCTGTGACTGAGAGTTGGCTTTGGCTGGGTCCGGGATTGGTAATGGTACCTTCTGTGGGATGAACCACAGGTACACGGGTAAATCCCAGTCCTTTGCGTTTCAGGTCCCACAGACGGTGACCTTCAAAACAGAGTTCCCTCTGACGCTCAGCCCAGATAGCACCCTTCAGTGCTTCCCCGGAAAGACTTTCATTCAGATAACCTACGATGCGACTGCTTCTCAGGTCGTTGTAGTCCTGTAAGGCAAGTGCGTCATTGGTCAGTTCTGCGTTGGCTTCAGCCCTGATGAGGTACATCTCCGACAGGCGGAACATTTTATACATGTTCGCGTTGGTAGTTACCTCAGGATCGTCATAGAATAAGGGATTCCCGGGGTATTTCCAGACCAGGTCCCAGTCCCATCCAAACTTGGTGGTATTGAATCTGAAGACTATGTCACGGCGAATGTCATTGCCGGAAAAAGCATCCAGGATCCACTGAGCCGGAATATAGTCGGAATTGGGAGCACCCTGGGAGCTGTTGTAATAGTTGTACCCAATGTAATTGCCGTTATAATCTGCCTTTGTGAGACCTACTCTGAAGATGACTTCAGGCCCTACGTCGTTCAAAAACATGGTGGCATATTCTGCCGAATCACTGGCAAGACCATAGTTGGTATTGTCAATGACATTGGTGGCATGGGTGACAGCGTCGCCCCATGCGCCCATATAAAGGTTCACGCGAGCCATGAAAGCATCTGCTGCCACCGGTGTGAGGAAGACGCTGGCCACATCAGCGGCCCCATTGTCGGTCATCAGCGTTTTAGCTGTAGCCGCCTCTGCCAGGATGAAGTCATACACTTCCTGGATGGTGTTCCTCTCAGGTTCTGCAATCTCGAAATGCTCAATTATAGGTACTCCAAGATCCGTGGCTGGATTTGACTGGGTGTAAGCTTTTGCAAAGGCCTTAACCAGGTCAAAATGAGCAATGGCCCTGGCCAGTCTGGCTTCCCCTTCTATCTGATTCAGCTCCGCAGGAGTTGCTTCGACGTTTGGAAGGGCATCTATTACGTTGCTGGCACGGACGATCACTGTATACATCAGGTCCCAGGCGTTGGTGATTCCTCCGTCATCAGAGAGGAAGGACCATTTGTAGATTTCACCCAACTGGTTGGAGTATCCAATCACCGACTGAACAATGTCAGCCTGAACATCTGAATAAGCAACAAAATTTCTCCCGTAATAGGAGGCGGATTTAAATCCAGAGTATACACCATTCAGTGCCACCTGGGCATCTGAAAGGGTTTGAATTGCCTGATCAGTGGCTACCTGGTCGTGCGGATTTTTGGTAAGAAAGTCCTCGCAGGCAGAAACCATGAACAGCATCACTACCAATATTATACTTAGCTTTTTCATCTTTCTGTACGTATTAAAAATTAAAATCCGGCATCAATACCAAAACTGATTGTCTTGACATGTGGATACTGTCCTAATTCATAGGCTGCATCGTATTCCGGATCAAATCCAAGGTACTTGGTCCAGGTAAAAAGGTTCTGCCCCTGGGCATACACCCTGAAGGATTTAAACACCCTGGTGGCTTCAGCCCATTTCTGAGGGATGATATAGGATATGGTCAGGTTCTTAAGACGCATGAATGAAGCATCTTCCAGAAGCCTTGTGTCAAAGTAGTTGGAAAAGTCTTCCTTGGGAACATCGGTAATGTCTCCGGGTTGCCTCCAGGCATTCAGCATTTTCACGGATTGACCGTAAGCTGCAAACTGTCCGTTGGATTCCATGAAGTACCTGGTGTTGTTCACCATATACTTTCCCTGGACCCAGGTAAAGAATGCAGATGCACTGAGTCCTTTCCAGGAAGCTGTGGCAGTAAAACCACCCTGCCACGGAGCCACCCAGCTCTTATTCACAAATCGGGTATTACTTACCAGAAACTGGTTGGTGGGATCGCCGTTCACATCCAGGTAGATTCTATCCCCGTTGGCTGCGTTGACCCCTACATATTCAACCATTTTCCAGGATCCGTAAGGTTTGCCTACAGCATGGATCCAGTCCGATCCGGCTGAGGGTGGTACCTCTTCTTTACCATCGTACAACTCAATGATCTCATTGTGGTTGTAAGCCAGGTTAGCATCCAGGTTAAGGATGAAATCGGATTTACGGATGATGTCGAAGTTGGCCGTAACCTCAATCCCCTTGTTGAGCATTTTACCAATGTTGTCCCATCCGGAATTAAATCCGGTAGTAAGTGAGAACGGCACATTGGATAACATATCGGTGGTCAGCTTGTGGTAAAGTTCCACGATCAGACCCAGGCGATTCACCAGCTGGAAGTCAATGGCTACCGTAGAGAGCCTTACTTTCTCCCAGGTCAGTCCGGTATTTCCAGGCTCGTTCGGGAAGCTTGCATTCAGGTCATAATAAGCCCCTGAGAAAGAATATAACTGCAAGTGGTTATAGTTACCAATGTTGTAATTACCTGTGGTACCGATGCTACCTCGGATTTTCATCTGACTGAGGACGTTAACGTTGGCTAGGAAATTTTCACGTTTCATGTCCCACTGACCACCTACCGACCAGAAATTGGCCCAGCGCTGATCGGGACCAAAACGGGAGGATCCATCCATCCGGTAACTGGCATCGATGAAATACTTGCGGTCGTAATTGTAACTGGCGTTTCCAAAGAAGGAGAGCACAGAATACTCAGTGATGTTTCCACCCCAGCTGTCACCCACCTGGGAAGTTCCGTTCAATACCTTGATGACGTTGTTAGGCAGTGAAAAACCTTCGGTTTCGAAAAATTCATTATTGAAACTAATGGATTCCTCACCCAGGTAAGCATCTACGCTGTGGCTTCCGAAAGTTTTATCAAAGGTAAGCAGGTTGGTGTTGGTCAGCCTGAAGTTGCGGCTGAACTGCCTGTACACTTCACCGCCATTTGTGCTACCCCAGGCCGATTCGGGATGGAGATAACCATAGTTCACGTAATCGGAGAAGTCAGCCCCCAGGGTGGACCTAAACTTCAGGAAAGGGAGGATGGCATATTCAGCGTATACGTTTCCTACCGCTTTCAGGCGTCCGTCCAGTTCATCGTTTAAATCGAGCTGCTGGATGGGGTTGGCCCACTTCAGACCATCTGCGGGAGTGGTATAGGATCCATCTTCATTATAAGGAGCCACATAGGGGTTCTCCAGGTAGGCCCTGAATGTCAGGTTGTAGATGTTGTTGCTTTGGAGAACAGGATTCTGCAGCTCCTCGTAACCGGCAGTCAGGTGAACACCTAATTTAAGTTTGTCTGAGGCTGTATGATCTATGTTGATCCTGGCAGAATAGCGCCTCAGGTCAGAACGGTACTGAATACCATCCTGGAAGAAATAGCTTCCGGAAATATAGAACGCGGTCTTTTCGCCTCCCCCTCTTGCTGAGAGTTCGTAAGAGCTCATGGGGGCATTATGAAACAATTCGTCTCTCCAGTTGGTATTCACCTGACGGAGAGCATCATTTTGCGGATTGTCTGCGGCCCTGATCCCCAGATCGATTTCATAATCAATTTTCTGATTGGAATTCATCATTTCAAACTGGTCGGTGGAGAGCACCGATTGCCCGAACTGGGTACGGAACATTATTTCCGTAGCCTGGTTGTTCCTGCCGCGCTTGGTGGTGATGATGATTACTCCGTTGGCCCCTTTTGATCCATAAATGGAGGTGGCCGAAGCATCTTTTAATACACTGATATTTTCAATGTCGTTTGGGTTCAATGCAGAAAAATCGCCCGAAGTGATCTGCACACCATCCATGATGTAGAGGGGTTGTGTGCCTGCATTCAGTGAGCTGACACCACGAATCCTTACTGTGGAACTGGCCCCAGGAGCACCCGAGTTAGTAATTACCTGCATACCGGCCACCTGGCCCTGAAGCATGGCATCGAAGCTACCCACGGGAATCTGCTCAATTTTTTCGGCATTCACTGTTCCGATAGAACCGGTAATGGCACCTCTTCTTGTGGTACCGTAACCCACCACGATCACTTCATCGAGTGCTTCGGTGCCGGTCACCATGGCCACGTCTATAGTGGTCTGAGATCCGATGGTTATTTCCTCGGTCTGCATGCCCACAAAGGTGAACCTGAGTGTGGTGACAGACTCGGGGACTGTGATGGAATAGCTACCCTCAAAGTCGGTGATGGCACCGATGGTAGTTCCTACAGCCACAATACTTACACCGGGCAATGGGGTGTTATCCTCGGCCTGTGCAACTACACCGCTAATGGTTAGGTTCTGAGCGTACAAACCCAGGCTAGCCATGCAGATGGCAATGAAAAAAAGTAACCTTTTCATGTAAGAATGTTTTAGGTTTAACGTATTAATGCTTGATCTTTCCTTCTATTTCTATGCTGTAAAGGATGTTAAATTTAAGAAATTTTGCACAATATGGGGCCACCAATGCAGATAAACAGGGCCAACGACGTACATCGGGGGGGTAAACGACTATGAAAAATCAGTCTAAATAGTATATCTCATGCTTAAATTCAAAATTTTTGTTTTCCTGTCGTTGCTAGGTTAACATGCATATAATCAGATATATACACTATCGTGTTGTTAAACACATTCATTGGAATTTGCTCACTTAATCGAAAAATCATGGGAAATCCCTCTGTACTGCCCATTTTTGTTGAGATGACGTTTATTTCGTGTTTAATATTTTTTTTATAGATTTGGCACCGTATAGAGTCTATTGCTAATTATTAAACCTAAAACTTTAATCTATGAAAAGATTTGTTTTCGTATTGTCACTTCTGTTATTTGTAGGCTTCAGTGTTCTGCAGGGACAGGGAGTGCAAGTTACGGGTAATGTGACGGGTGCCGATGATGGTGCTGCACTGCCCGGCGTGTCGGTTGTTGTACGAGGTACGACAATTGGTGCGGTAACAGATTTTGAAGGGAACTATTCCATTACCGCTCCTGACGCATCAGCCACGCTGATGTTCAGTTTCGTGGGTATGCTTACCCAGGAGGTATTGCTGAACGGTCAAACAACTGTGGATGTGGTTCTGGAGATCTCTACTACCCGACTGGACGAAGTGGTGGTTACAGCCCTTGGTATTTCCAGGGACAAGAAATCCCTTGGATACTCTCAGCAGGAGGTCAAAGCTGAGGATGTGAACATCACCAGTGACATCAACCTGAAGAGTGCCATCGCTGGTAAAGTGGCTGGTGTTCAGATAGTGGGACAGGCCGGATCCAAGCTTGATCAATCAGGCCGAATCCGTATCCGTGGTGCTATTTCCATGACTTCAGATTCCGATCCTCTCTATGTGGTTGACGGAATCCCCACCACCAATCCCAACGTGGTGGATATGGAAAACGTTAAAACCATCAGTGTACTGAAAGGCCCCAACGCTACTGCACTTTACGGACAGCGTGCAGAGTATGGCGTGATCCTGATCACCACCAAAAATTCAGCTGCACAGGGTATCAGCGTTGAGTTAAACAGCAATACCACCTTCCAGAAAGTAGCTTATCTTCCCAACTACCAGAACCTCTACGGTGGCGGTTATGACGGAGACGATGAATGGGATGTGATGGATTTCGCCGCAGGGAACTATCGCGGACAACCCTATGCTCCCGAATTCGAGGTGTTTGACGGAATGCGTTCCATCTGGGACGGCTATGCCGACGAAAGCTGGGGCCCCCGCTTTGATGGAGAGCCTTACGTGGCCTGGTACAACATCTGGCCCGACAGCCCCTACTACGGACAGCAGGCCACCTGGGAAGCTCAGCCCGATAACATCAAGGACTTCTATAACACCGGGGTAACCCTTAAGAACTCTGTGGCAATCAGTGGAGGGGATGAGAAATTCAATGCCCGTGTGACTTACAGCAACCTGGACGTTAAAGGTATCATACCTGAATCTTACCTGAAGGGTAATAACGTTAGCGCCAATGTGTCCTATAAAGCGTCCAAAAGGCTCAGTATCAATGGCAATATGAACTGGTCCAACAGTCAGGTCCAGGGTGACTTTGATGACAGCTATTCCAACCAGACCAGCGGTTCATTCAACTCATGGTTCAACAGGAACTTAGAGATGGATAAAATGCGTGAACTGGTTGATCTGCAGACCACAAATGGATACCATGCCTCCTGGAACTACTGGGGTTTCCAATATGGAACCCGCTTTGGTTCTGAAAACGGGGCTTTCTGGTACAATCCATACTACTATCTGAAGCACTACAAAGACGTTAAGGACAGGAATTATTTTATTGGGAAGGTGAATGCTACCTACAAGGTGACGGACCATCTCGAGGTCTCGGCTGATATGTCAACGAATACCTATAACTATAAGCGATATTTCGAATTCCCGTTTGCACTGGGACACTCTGCCGAACCTTGGCTTTATAATGAATGGGCTTCCGGTGGATTTGGAAACGAAAAGACCCTTCAAGCTGAGAACAACTACAGTGCCATGGTTAAGTATGCCAACCAGTTTGGCGAGATAGACCTGCAGGCTTTTATTGGTGGAAATATCAGGATGAATAACTATGATCAATTTCGAGCCAACATGAATATTGGGGATGGTAACACGGGACTGGTAATACCCGACGTATTTACCTATTCCAATGCCATTCTTCCTGTAACGGCCAATACCTATAAGTGGAACAAGGAGGTGCGCAGTATTTATGCAAGTGCATCGGTCGGTTATAAGCGCATGGTTTATCTGGACCTGACCGCACGTAATGACTGGAGTTCAGCACTTCCCTCAGATAACAACAGCTACCTCTACCCCTCTGTGGGAGCTTCCTTCATTTTTAGTGAGCTGATACAGAGCTCTGCCCTCTCTTTCGCCAAAATCCGTGCCGGCTGGGCGCAGATTGGTTCCGACGTGGGTGCCCTGAGTCTCAATCCGGTCTACCCGCTTTCCGGAAGTCCTTACTTCGGACTACCACAAATGTATACCAATGCACAAGCTGTGGATCCCAATATCAGTCCTGCTAAGAACACTTCTGTTGAGGCTGGTTTAGATGTCAGCGTTCTCGAGAACAGGCTGGGTCTGAGCTTTACCTACTTCAATGAGACCAGGGAAAATGAGATCATTCCTGTGGCTATGTCCACAGCCACCGGTTACACCTCTTACCTGACCAATGCAGGTAAATCTCAGAGAAGCGGTATCGAACTGACTTTGAATGCCACTCCAGTACGGTCCAAGACGGTGACCTGGGATATCTACCTCAACTTTGGTACGGTTAATTCGGTGATCCTGGAGCTCCCGGGTGACCTGGAATCGATGGCTGCACCTGGAGGAAATGATAACTGGGGATTTGTTTACATGACCCATGAACTGGATAACAATTGGGGACAGCTGCGTGGCCGTACCATTGCCACCGACGATAATGGGAACTACATTATTAATCCTACTGGTACTTATGCTTACGAAACCGGACACTTCTACGGTTCTGTACTTCCCGATTTCACCGGAGGTATCCTGAACAGCCTGGGCTTCTTTAACAACCTGATTAACCTTTCTGCATCCATCGATTTCCAGAAAGGCGGATTGTTCTACTCCCTCTCCGAGATGTGGGGTAACTACTCAGGTTTGATGGAGGAGACAGCTGCTATCAATGGAAATGGTGTAAATGTACGGGAAGATCCGGCCGATGGCGGCGGTGTTCTTGTCACCGGTGTACTGGAGAATGGGGAAGCCTTCGACGAGTATGTCGATTCGTATACCTACTTCACACAGTTCCAGTCCAATACCATTCCAACTCCTTTCATCCACGATGCCAGCTATGTGAAGCTGAGGGAATTGAGCCTTTCGGTAAATCTCCCGCAGGCTTGGATCCAGAATACCTTTATCAAAGGAGCCAGCATTGGATTTGTAGGTCGAAACCTCTGGATGATTGCCGTGTCAAAGGATAATATCCATGGCTGGGATCCATCAGAGCTTTCTCAGACCTACGGAGAAAACGCACAGCTTCCTGGTACCAGGAGTTATGGTTTCAATGTGAAGTTAACGTTCTAGAACGCTTAAATTGATTTTAGATATGAAAAAACTATTTGTTATAATAATGGGTATCGCCCTAAGCTTCACGGGATGTGACATTAGCGATTTTGGCGATACAAACGAGAATGTGAATGGTCCTCTGGAAGGGAATACAGCCTCCCTTCTATCCGGAGCCATGACCAGATTTTCTACGCAACAGGGGCGTCCCTACAGGATTACCCCTACTCTCAATGTGCAGTACTTTATGCAGGTGGTATATAATGACGAAATGCTGTATGCCGATTATTCCGGCTTCTGGCAGTCGTATTACGTACAAGTACTGTCCAACCTGAAACTGGTTATCGATATCGTTTCAGATCCTGAATCTGCTCTTGATCCGGCCATTGTTGGAAACGGCAACCTGGCCAACCAGAAAGCTGTGGCCATGATCTTCAAGGCAGTGGTATTCAAGCGTGTTACTGACCTATTTGGTGATGTGCCCTATTCCAATGCCCTCACAGCTGAGACTCTGACTCCCCTGTATGACAAGCAGGAGGACATTTATGCGGCCATGATTGCCGATGTGAAAGCAGCCAGGGACATGATCCTGGTAGGTAATGCAGGGCCCACAGGGGATGCCATCTACGGAGGTGATATGACAAAATGGGTCAAGTTTGCCAACTCGTTTCTGATGCAGATGGCCATGCAGCTATCTGAAGTAACCAGTTCAAAGATCGATGCCGAGGCTGAATTTGCTTCAGCACTGGGCCACTCTGGTGGAGTGATCGAGACCCTGGATGAGGAAGCGTGGTACAGTTTCGACACCCAGAATGGATTCAATAATCCCTGGAACTGGATGCGTCCGGCAGATTATGGAGTTGCCGAGGAGCTGATCTCCTCTCTGAAAGGGTATGGTAATAATGCGGTTACCTCCAATACTACCTTTGATGACAGGATTCTGGTGATGCAGGAAGATACCTCTGA
>SPBY01000470.1 GCA_004525825.1 Bacteroidia bacterium | reverse complement strand
TGTGATGGGCGTGCACAACGTGCTTTGCATCTCGGGCGACAATGCCCGGATCGGTCCCACCCCCACCAGCAACACCAATATCCTGGATATGGACGCCATACAGATGCTCTGGATCCTTAGAAGAATGAGGGACGAAGGGATTTACCTGGATGGACGGAAAATGAAATCGTCCCCCCGGCTTTTCCTGGGGGCCGCAGCTTCACCCTTTGCCTCTGAACCAAAGTTCCAGGCCCTCAGGGAGCAGAAAAAGGTACATGCGGGTGCACAATTCTTACAGACCAACCTGATCTATGATCCGGACAGGCTGGACCTGTGGTTGGAAGAACTATACAAAAGAGATATCCTGGATAAGGTCTATATCCTGGCCGGAGTCACCCCCATCCGAAGCCGTCGCATGGCTCAATACCTGCACCACACCATTCCCGGAGTCACGCTTCCGGAGCATATCCTGGAACGCTTTGAAGAAGCCAGGGAGGATGACTTTGAAGAACTGGGCGTGGAGATTGCCCTGGAGATCATTGAAAAGATCAAAGACAAACAGGGCATTCACGGACTTCACCTGATGTCGGTGGGATGGGAAGCTATTGTACCCCGCCTCATAGAAGAGGCGGGGCTAAAGCAAAGCTGAAACTTTCAAATGGAACTTACTTCACCATAAAGGAGCTTGAAACCAATTTCACTCCCAGCTCCTGGCTGCGCTCGCCGGGCGATCCGTTACCCACATAAAGGGTATATTTGCCAGGCACCAGCACAGCCTCACCCTCCTCGTTAAACTGTTCCAGCGACTTTCGATCCAGGTTAAAGACTGCTGTTTTTGAAGATCCGGCTGCTACGTTCACCCGCTGGAAATCCTTTAAGGACCACTGCGGCTGATTGCCATCCGGATCCGGTACGGAAATATAGAGCTGAGCTACCTCATCGGCCCTTATATCACCGCTGTTCTTTACCTTCACAGATACTGTGAGAGTTTCATCCGCAGCAATCTCCTCCTTATCCAGGTTCAGGTCATTGAACACAAAATCAGTGTAGGACAAGCCGTAACCAAAAGGGTAGAGAGGTTTGGATGTCATGTACCTGTAGGTACGTCCCTTCATGGAATAGTCTTCGTAAGCAGGCAACTGATCGTCCGATACGGGGAAGGTCAGTGGCAGTTTGCCTGAGGGGACCTCGTTCCCGAAAATCACATCGGCCACTGCATTTCCACCCTCCTGGCCCGGATACCAAACCCATAAGATGGCATCTGCAAGTTCTTCCACTTCAGGCATGGTGATGGGGCTTCCACCGGTCATCACCACGATCACTGGCTTGCCATTCCCGTTCATCTTCAGTTTTTTCAGGTAATCAAGCTGATTGGAAGGCAGATCCAGGTCGATACGATCCCCATAGCTTGGAGACGCCAGGGACTCTCCCTCCTCCCCTTCCAACAATTGCGAAATACCCATTACGGCAATGGTGGCATCCGAAGTGGCCACACCTCCGGTGGCCCAGTCTACCGGGTTGATGTTGTCCCAATATTCCAGTACCCCCATCCGGTAATCCATGGTGGTTCCGGCACTGACTCTGGAGGTGATACCCTCAAGAATGTTGACCAGATTCCCGCTCATCCCATAGTAGTTCCCCATCAAGACAGTACCGTTGTTGGCCTGAGGGCCGGTCACAAAGAGTTTCCTGATGTTCTTATCCAGAGGAAGGACCCCATTGTTTTTCAACAGTACAATGGACTTTGCGGCAGCCTCGTAGGCAATCTTTCCATGTTCCTTACTATTGATCACACTTTCAGTCACAGCGTTATAAGGATTCATGGAAGGCGGATCGAACAATCCCAGTTCAAACCGGGTTATAAACAAGGTGGCCAGGCGCTCGTCGATGGTAGCTTCAGTCACCAGTCCGCGATCCAGGGCTTCTTTCAAGGCCGGAAATGAATTTCCGCAATTGAGGCTCACCCCATGGTTCAATGCCATGGCCGCAGATTCAGCTACGTCTTTGGTCACCTTGTGACCCGTGTGGAAATCCTGGATAGCCCAGCAGTCACTTAGAAAATGTCCTTTGAATCCCCAATCATCCACCAGGATATCCTGTATCAGCAGTTTGCTGGCACACGCAGGTTCCCCAAGTACCCGGTTATAGGCGCCCATCACAGACTCCACATTAGCCTCCATAACCAGGGCTTTAAATGCAGGGAGGTAAGTTTCGTGGAGATCCTTCATGCTGGTGATGGCGTCAAATTCGTGCCGCAGTGCCTCCGGTCCTGAATGAACCGCATAGTGCTTGGCACAGGCCCCTGTTTTAAGGTATTTCGGATGGTCGCCCTGAAGCCCTTTGACTACTTCCATGCCCAGCTGGGCAGTCAGATAGGGATCCTCTCCATAAGTTTCCATGCCCCTGCCCCACCTGGGGTCCCTGAATATATTCACGTTGGGGGTCCAGAAAGTAAGTCCGGCATATTGTGCATAGTTTCCAATCTCCTGAGAGATGGCAAATTTCGCCCTTGCTTCGTCCGAAACAGCCGAATAGATTCTGTGGATCAGGTCCCTGTCGAATGTAGCCCCTAAGCCAATGGGCTGCGGGAATACGGTGGCCCTTCCGTTCCTGGCCACACCATGTAGGGCTTCGCTCCACCAGTTGTATTCCGGAACTCCCAGACGTTCAATGGCTGCAGCATCATAGACCAGCTGGCTAATCTTCTCCTCGATGGTCATTTCGTCGATCAGCATATGCAATCGCTCGTCAAAAGATAGCTCAGGATTGTACCAGGGAAAGTCAAAGGATGCAGTTTCACTTGCTTCACTGCCGGAATTGGAAGTGCAGGCTGTTAAAATCAAAGTCATCAGAAACAGGGGAATGTAACGTAACATAAGATCAAATTTTTAGGTTAGCATAGGTGCTGCAGTAAAAATAAGAAAGTTCAAAAAAAAGAGGGACATTGGCCCCTCTTTATATTGAATCAAATGCCTTTAAGCATCGATTTTGGCATACTTGGCATGCTTTTCGATAAACTCCCGGCGCGGGGGAACTTCGTCGCCCATCAACATGGAGAAAATCCTGTCGGCCTCTGCTGCACTATCGATGGTTATCTGCCTGAGGGTCCTGTGCTCAGGATTCATGGTGGTATCCCACAGCTGTTCGGCATTCATCTCTCCCAGACCCTTGTAACGCTGGACATGGACACCTGATTCCTTACCTCCACCCACTTCTTCAACAAAGGCTTCACGCTCCTCCTCGCTCCAACAATAGCGCTCAGCCTTACCTTTACGTACCAGGTAAAGCGGAGGAGTGGCGATGTAAAGGTAACCGTTCATGATCAGGTCGTTCATGTACCTGAAAAAGAAAGTCATAATCAGGGTAGCAATGTGCGATCCGTCCACATCAGCGTCGGTCATGATGATG
>SPBY01000660.1 GCA_004525825.1 Bacteroidia bacterium | reverse complement strand
TGTTAATCCTGTTCACCATTGCCCTGACAGCCCAGAAGAAACAGTACGAATCGTTGATGGAGGCCTTTATGAGCGGATCCTCCCTGAGAGGCGACCCCGGACCTTCGGGTGTGGAATGGATCAAGGAGAGCGAAAAGTACTCATTCACCAAGCGTGAAGGACGAAGCCAGCAGATCTGGACCCATGATATCATTTCCGGGACCGAGGTTTTGGTTTTCAATGAACAGGATTACGTGTTTCCGGGTACAGAGCAGCCCTTCAGGTATCGCTCCTTCCAGTGGACCAGGGACTACCGTTTCCTCTTGTTCCAGACCAATTTCCAGCCCATCTGGAGGTATTCCGGAAATGCCGATTACTACCTCTACTCCCTGGAAGATAAAACACTGAAAACCATAGTGGAAGGGGCCTTTACAGCAGAAGTCTCCCCCGATGGAACCAAGGTAGGCTACGGCAAGGAAGGCAACCTGTATACTTTTGATCTGAGTACTGGCAATCATGCCCAGCTCACCGATGACGGGGCCGATAAATATTACAACGGCCGTTTCGGATGGGCCAACGAGGAGGAGTTTGGACTGGTGCAGGCATGGTCCTGGTCTTACGACAGTAAATACATCGCTTTCTGGCAGACCGATGAGAGGGAGGTTCCCGTGTATAAACTGACCGATTTCTCGGGACAGCATCCCGAATACATGGAGCTTCCCTACCCCAAGGTGGGTGATACCCCGCCGGTGGAACGTCTGGGCATTCTCAATACGGAAACGGGAGGCAGAGAGTGGCTCGATTTCGATCCTGAAGGAGGTTATATGCCCAGGATCTACTGGACCTCCATAGAAAATACCCTGGCCGTGGTCTGGATGAACCGCGCGCAGGATCACCTGAAGTTGTACCTCTTCAACGTGGAGAACGGGGAAAAAAAGATGATCCTGGAAGAGCTTAACGAGGCATGGATCGATATTTTTGACTTTTTCGCAGGCGAGCTGCACCTTTTCTACTTTCCCGAAGAGATGGACTCCTTTTTCTGGATCTCCGACCGCGACGGATATTCGCATGTATACCAGTATGACTATGAAGGGGAACTCGTGGGACAAGCCACCAGTGGTGCCTGGGATGTGGTGGCAGTGAAAGCCATTGACCCGGCCAAAAAAACGCTCTATTATCTCTCCTGCGAGGTATCCCCCATGGACCTCCACCTGTTCAGCGTGAAATTTAACGGGAAAGGGAAGAAACAACTCACCACAGCTCCCGGAAACCACAGTGTAAATGTGGCTCCGGCAGGAAAGTATTTCATCGACTCTTACTCAAATACCAGTACCCCTGGGAGCATGGACCTGAATGACAGCAAAGGCCAGGTGATCATGAACCTGGCGGGTCACGACCGCGCTCTGGCCCACCTGGAGGAATACCAGTATGCCGGTCGTGAGCTTTTCTCTTTTACCACTTCCGACGGCCAGGAGATCGACGGTTTCCTGATCAAACCCATGGATTTTGATCCTTCTAAATCTTACCCCCTTTTGCTGGCAGTTTACGGAGGTCCCGGTTCACAGGGAGTCTACAACAATTTTGAAACCAGCGGGTGGAACCAGTACCTGGCCCAGCAGGGTTATGTGGTGGCCAACATCAACAACCGGGGAAACGGCGGATATGGAAGTGACTTTGAAAAAGTGGTGCACAAGCAGCTGGGCATATGGGAAACCCACGATTTTGCAGAGGCTGCACTATACCTTACAGAAAAACCATGGATAGATCGCGAACGCATCGGGATCATGGGACACAGCTTTGGCGGTTTCTCTGCCGGTATGGCGCTTTTGCTTCACCCCGATGTATTCAAAGTGGGCATTGTCACTGCCGCCATCTCGGACCACAGGAATTACGATTGTGTGCTTACGGAGAAATACATGGGTCTCTATGAAGGGAACGAAGAGGGATACAAGAACAGCTCCATGGTGGCCCTGGCCGGAAACCTGGAAGGAAAAATGTTGCTGGTCCATTCACTTCATGACGACAACGTTCATCCTCAGAATACTTTTCAGCTTACCAAGGCACTCATTGATGCAGGGAAGAGATTCGATCTGAAGATATATCCTCCCGGTACACACGGGGTAGCCTATGACATGCCCAGCCGCATCCACCTCTATACCGAGTACCTCCAGTGGCTCAACGAGAACCTGAAAGGTACTGACTGATCCTGAAAATGATGAAAGCTTCCCTTCTGTTCCTGGGTCTGATTCTGCTTGTTTACTCCTGCACTTCGGAGGAGCTATGCGAGGAAGACAGTATTTCGGAACTGGTGGCCAG
>SPBY01000078.1 GCA_004525825.1 Bacteroidia bacterium | reverse complement strand
TCCCCGCTGTCCACCCTCCGGCTCAATTCTTCCAGTCCCCTGATTCCACCCACAAAATCAATTCGTTTGGATTTCCTGAGATCGGTGATATTCAGCAGCGGTCCCAGTACCTGCTCTGAAAGCACGGTCACATCAAGACACCCTATGGGATCATCGTCATTGTATGTGCCAGGTCTGGCGGTGAGTGAATACCAGGTCCCCTCCAGGTACATGCTGAAAGTGTGCAGGCTCATCGGTTTGAATACTTCTGTCCCCTTCCTCTCGATCACAAATCCATTTTCCAGCTCTTCAAGGAATTCAGCAGGCGTGAGTCCGTTCAGGTCCTTTACCACCCGGTTATAATCGATGATGGTCAGCTGGGAGGCCGGAAAATGAACCGCCAGGAAGAAATTGTACTCCTCATCTCCCCGGTGTACCGGATTGTTCTTACGTCGCTCCTGACCCACCAGGGCTGCGGCAGCGGTCCGGTGGTGTCCGTCGGCCACATAGGTGTATTTGATCTCCCGGTCGAAAATCTCGATGATCCTTTGAATATCCTCTTGGCGGGAAATGACCCAGAAATGGTGCCCGATTCCATCATCGGTGGTGAAATCGTATTCAGCTTCACCCCTTACCACCCTTTCCACGATGGCATCCAGTCCGGGATGATCGGGATAGGCAAAAAAGACCGGTTCGGCGTTGAAGTTGGTCACCCGGATATGGTTCATCCTGTCCTCCTCCTTATCTGGCCTGGTAAGTTCATGTTTCTTAATCACATCACTGAGGTAATCGTCCACCGCTGCGCATCCCACGATCCCGCACTGGGTAAGTCCAAACATGGTCTGTGCGTAAACATACAGGAGTTCAGAATCATCCTCCGCAAAATAGCCTTCTGAAATCAGCTTCTTCAAATTCTCTTTGCCTTTGTTGTATACTTGCTCGGAATAGAGGTTTGTGCCTTCAGGCATATCCACTTCAGGTTTCACCACATGAAGGAATGACCATGGATTGTCCTGAACTTCCACGCGTGCCTCTGCTGAATTCAATACATCATAGGGCCTCGAGGCCACTTCATTCACTTTATCTTTTCCGGGCCTGAATCCTTTAAACGCATGTAACTTTGCCATATACTAATTCACTTTAAAGGTGGTGTCTCCTTTATCCAGGAAGTTGATGATCTGTCTTGCTGCTGCCACACCTGCATTCAGATTGGCTTCGTCGGTTTGGGCACCCATCTTCTTTGGGGTAAAGAAAACCCTGCCGGGATACTTCTCTGCAAGCTCATTGGCGCAATCGGGTGCAATGTCTGACAGGTACCTGAAATCGTCCCTTTCGGCAAACACCTTCTTCAATCCCTCCTCATCGATCACCTCCTTGCGGGCAGTGTTGACCAGGGTGGCTCCTTTGGGCATGCTGTTCAGGATATCAAAACCCACCGAACCCCTGGTTTCCTTATTGGCAGGTAAATGAAGGGAGATGTACTGGCATTTGCTGTAAAGGCTTTCAGCGCTCTCCTCGCAGACCACACCGTCATTTTTGATCACTATGGGATCCACAAAGGGATCGTAGGCATATACATTCATTCCAAATCCCTTGGCAATCAATCCAACGATCCTGCCCACTGCACCATAGGCATGGATCCCCAGTTTTTTCCCTCTGAGCTCGCTGCCTGAAACGGGATTAAAGGCGTTCCGGTTCATATAGACCATCATCCCAAGGGCCAGTTCGGCCACTGCATTGGAATTCTGTCCAGGTGTGTTCATCACCACCACTCCCTTTTCGGTGGCAGCTTCCAGATCCACATTGTCGTATCCGGCACCGGCCCTGACCACGATTTTCAATTTACCGGCAGCCTCTATAACCTCCCTGTCCACAATGTCACTCCGGATAATCATCGCATCAGCATCCGTTACTGCAGCCACCAGGTCCGACTGATTGGGATACTTGGCCAGTACTTCAAAATCATAACCAGCCCCTTTTAATACACCCTTCACCTCATCCACAGCTTCTACTGAGAAAGGCTTTACTGTTGCAATTAATACTTTTGCCATATCAAAAATTTAAAATGAATTATAAATTCTGTTCAAATGCCTTCATGGTTTCTACCAGTGCCTCCACAGAGGATATGGGCATGGCATTGTAAATGGATGCCCTGACACCACCCACCGACCTGTGCCCCTTGAGTCCTGACATACCCCTGCTGCCGGCAAAGGCCAGGAAATCGGCCTCCTTCTCCTTGTACTCTTCCTTCATGACAAAGGTGACATTCATGATGGAACGGTCGTTTACATCCCCAATGTTGGAGGTGAAAATGGGGCTTCCGTCGATTTCATCATACAGGATGCCTGCTTTCTCCAGGTTCAGTTTATGCATGGCAGCCAAGCCCCCCTGATCCATGTACCAGCGAAGGGTGTGCATGGCGGCATAGATGGCCACACAGGGAGGGGTATTGAACATGGAACCGTTGTCGATGTGGGTCTGGTAGTTGAGCATGGTGGGGATGGGCCTGGTCACCTTTCCCAGAATCTCATCTTTGACAATCACAAAGGTCACTCCGGCCGGAGCCAGGTTCTTTTGGGCTCCACCGTAAATAAGGGCGTATTTGGAAACGTCCATGGGCCGGCTGAAAATATCGGACGACATATCGGCCACCAAATGCATGGGTACATCCATATCCTCCTTGATCTCGGTGCCATAAATGGTATTGTTGGTGGTGATGTGGAAATAGTCGGCGTCTGAAGGAATGACATATCCTTTAGGGATATAGGAATAGGTGGTGTCTTTGGAGCTGGCTACTACCTCCACTTCGCCAAACAACTTGGCTTCCTTTGCTGCCTTGCTGGCCCAGGACCCGGTATCAAGGTAGGCTGCCTTGGTTTGCAGAAGGTTGTAAGGAACCATGCAGAATTGCAGGCTGGCTCCTCCCTGGAGCAAAAGCACACTGTAGCCCGAAGGGATATCCAGCAAATCCTTAAAAAGTTGCTGTGTCTCATCCATGATGGCTATGAACTCCTTGCTGCGGTGGGAGATTTCCATGACTGAAAGTCCTGACTGATCCAGGTCGAGGATGCCTTCAGCGGTATGCTTAATGGTATAGGGTGAAAGAATTGAGGGCCCTGCGGAAAAATTATGCTTTTTCATTCCAGTAGATTTTTAATATGAGTAAAGTTTCATGTATTGTTATTTCGATAACAAATAAAATTACATTTAATACAACACACAAGCAAACATTGTGAATAACTTAAGATAAATCCTGAAGCGGTACCAGGATCTTCCCCTCCAGGACCGGTATGAGACGGGTCAGGTCGAATTCATGACAATATCCAATCACATCGTCCAGATTATTCTTTTTCAGGCGGTGTCGCTGGGCCACCTTCTCAATATACCCCATCATATCAGTCTCTGCTGCCTCATAGAGGTCCATGGCCCCTATTGCGGCATCACAAATGGTATAAAAGTGCTCATCGTCCAGCACCATCTTTGACAAAGCCCCGGCGAAAAGGGTGTCTTCCAGGTTAAATTTGTTTTTCCAGCCGGCACAAAGGACCAGCAGATCCTTGCCTGACTCCTTAATGTGCTCTGCGAGGGCAGTGATGTTCAGGTAAGCCCCGATCAGGACCTGGCTTCCGCTGGAGGCCAGATTAATGGCATTGGTCCCGTTGGTGGTACTATATACGATCTCCTTCCCTTTGACCCGCTCCGAGGTGAAATTATATGGCGAGTTTCCAAAATCAGCGAAATCCCTCACAATGCCATCACGCTCTGCGGCCACCATAAAACCCCGATCTTTGTAGGATTTTGCCTCTTCAAGAGTTCCCACCGGGATGATCCTCTCCACCCCGTTCATGAAAGCGGTTACAATGGCCGAGCTGGCCCTCAGGATATCGGTCACCACCACTACAGCATCCCGGTTCTCATAATAGGGAAACAGGGCAGGCGAGTAACATACCTCAATCTTCGCTTTCTCCATAATTTCAGCTTAAACCCCGGGTTTGTAAAAAGGGGGTCTGATCACCCTTGCCGGCACTTCCTTGTTCCGGATCCCGATCAATATATCTGTCTCGTTTTTAGCATGTTCCACCTCAACGTAGCCCATTCCAATGCCCTTGTTCAGCATGGGAGACATGGTACCTGAAGTAACCTCTCCAATGGACCTCCCTTCCCTATCCAGGATGGGATAGTGCTGCCTGGGGATCCCTCGTTCGAGCAATTCAAATCCAACCAATCGCCTATTCAATCCGTCGTTTTTCTGTTTTTCCAGTTCAGTGCGGTAGATGAAGTCATTTCCCTCATTGAATTTGGTAATCCAGCCCAGACCCGCCTCCAGGGGAGAGGTGGCATCGTTGATATCATTCCCATAGAGACAGAATCCCATTTCCAGCCGGAGGGTATCCCTGGCTGCCAGACCAGCAGGCTGCAGTCCAAATTCCTCTCCCGCTTCAAACAGGCGATCCCATATCTGCGGTCCATCCTCATTGAACATATAGAGCTCAAATCCTCCCGCACCGGTATAGCCCGAATTGCTGATAATTACTTCCGCGACTCCGCCCAATTCTCCAGTTACAAAATGGTAATTAGGAATTTTGCTAAGATCGACCGGAGTGATCTTCTGCAACAGGGCTGCTGCATTGGGACCCTGAATGGCCAGTTGAGAGATCTGTTCAGATGCGTTTTCCACCACGGCCCCTAAGGTATTCTGACTAAATATCCAGTTATAATCCTTTTCCACATTGGCGGCATTGACCACCAGCAGGTACTTTTCCTGTTCATAGGCATAGACCAAAAGATCGTCTACAATCCCTCCACGGTCGTTGGGAAAACAGGTGTATTGAATTTTTCCCGGTCCAATCAGGGCAAGATCGTTGGAGGTAATTCTCTGCACCAAGGCGAAGGCCTCCGGACCCTTGATCCAGATTTCGCCCATGTGAGATACATCGAACACTCCCACATTCTCTCTTACATTCTGATGTTCTTGCCGGACACCCGCATATTCCACCGGCATCTGAAAGCCGGCAAATGGCACCATCTTCGCATTATGCGCCAGATGCCGGTCGTAAAAAACGGTTCGTTTCATACGGACAAAAGTAATATTTTCCTACAGGAAAGAAATTGTTAAACAACAGGATCTACTTGGAAAGTACTTTAAACTCCACGCGCCGGTTTTTCTCTCTGCCTTCTACCGTATTATTTGGAGCAACAGGCTGAGTATCAGCATATCCCTGAGAAATAAGCATCTCCTGTGAAATGCCCAGGTTTACCAGATAGTCGACTACCGCCTTGGCCCTGTCCTTTGATAATCGCTGGTTGATGCGCAGAGATCCTGTGTTGTCAGTATGGCCCGATATCTCCAGCTTCATGGCGGGATTGTTTTCCAGAAACCTGAACACCTGATCGAGGGCATTATGGGACTCGGGTCGAAGAATGGCTTTTCCGGTTTCAAAGTATATATTATCGAGTACCACCTTGGTACCCACTTCCACCTTTTTGAGGAAGAAATTGCGAACGAGTTTTTCATCTCCATTGGCTGAGGTGAAATCGATAATGTCGAGAAAATAAAGGTAACCTGTAGCGTTGATCTCCACCGCGTAGGCCTTGGGTTCGGGAAGCCTGACTGTAAATTCTCCCTGGGTATCGGAAATCACTAAGGCCTCCCTATTTCCGGTAGCAGGATCAAAAAAGGCCATCTTTGCCACTATGGGTTCCACTCCACCGATGGTATCAAGTACATGGCCGGTAAGCAGCAGGCGGTCATCCAGAACCATGGGCACTGCCTGGATAAAAAACCCGGTTTTTCCTATACCCGGTCCGGCCAGCAGTTGATCTGAAGTCCTGAAAACAAGCTCTTTTTCCGATCCAAGGTAGACCACCTTAGAGATATCCATGGCTCCGAATCCACCCTCTCTGATGCATGAATAGTATCCGGTTTTACCAAATTTGTCGGTGATATAGAATACTTCGTCGTCGGGTGTATTGATGGGATACCCCAGGTTCACCGGTGCGGACCAGGCCCCACCGTCCATTCGTTCCGAACGGAAGATGTCGAATCCTCCCATGGTGTTATGTCCCCGGGAAGCAAAATACAGGTAGCTGCCATCCGGCGTGATGAACACCCCCTCTTCATCATAAGGCGTATTAATTATCGAACCAAGATTGACCGGTTTGCCCCACTTTCCCTTTGGGTCCATTTTGGAATAGAGAATGTCTTTCCCTCCCAGGCTTAAGTCCTTGTTACTTGATACATAAAAGATTTCTTTCCCATCGGAGGAAAAAGAGGCAGAAGTTTCGCCATCCTTGCTGGTGAGTTTTCCTGTGACAGGTTTGGGACGTGACCACTTTCTCTTTTCATGCTGATATGTGGTAATCTGTATGTCCCCTCCCTCTATATGCCCCTGATAAAGTATAAATGAGCTACCATCCGTAGTCACACCCACCACTGCATCATTATTATCCGAATTGAAGGGATTGGGCAATCTGACTGCTTCCTTAAAAAGACCCTCCTTCTGGGAGGACATGTAGATATCTTCATTGAATTTATTATCGAGCTTGTTCCGCTTCGCTTTCTCAAAGGGACGACGCGAGGTAAACAATAGGGAGGTATCCCCAAAAGCAAAAATCGGATTATAATCATCGTACTTGGAGTTTATAGATTCCCCCAGGTTCCGTATGATCACACGCTGGGGGCTCTTTGAAAGTTCCCTTCCCATCTGACACTCAGCCATTCGCTTGGTCAGCACCGGTGTATATGCTTCCTTCTCCTTGGGATCAAGCACCTGACTGTGCAATTTGAAATGTTCAATGGCCTTGTCAAACTCAAGCACAAGCTGATAGGCTGTTCCCAGCATCAGGTGAATGTCTCCACTCACCTCAGGATCAGCGATATAGGCCTTGAGAAGATAATTGATAGCTTCGTATTTGTTGTCGGTGTAGAGGTAACAGATGCCCAGCTTGTAATTGAGGGCTGCATGATCGGAATTGTATTGCAGGGCATAGAGATAATGATCCCTTGCCAGGTCGTAGGTGCCCTTCCCCCCTTTGAAGTTTCTGTCACCGGTCTTCACACTCTCCCAGGCTTCCTTAAATCCGGTATCAATCCCCGTTTTAAAAGATCCCCTGCTTATGTTAACATCTTCCTGGGACCATAATAGCCCCTGAAGGATGAACAACATCAGACCCGTAGTATACCATTTCCTCATCATGCCTTTCAGGTCAGCGACCACATTCTTTTAAGTATTCAGCGGCTTCTTCGGCACCCAGTGCCAGTGCCCTGTTCCAGTCAGTGCAGGCACCCTCAGGATCGCCCAGCAATTCACGTATCAGTCCTCTGTTCAGGTAGAGTAAGGCATCATTGGGATGCTCCTCCAGGCTCCCGTCCAGTATACTAAGAGCCGGTGCCAGTTGCCCCTGCCCGGCAAGCAGGGAAGCCTTATTGAGCTGCGCATAGGCAAACTGATCACTATTGGTAAGGGCTGCGTTAAAATCCTTCAGTGCTCCCCCAGCATCCTCTGTATAATACCGGGCATACCCCCTGTTATTCAAAGCAATAAACAGGCTCGGATCCAGTTCAAGCGCCTTGGAATAATCCCCAATGGCTCCCTCATAGTCGCCCATCAAGATCTTAACAGATCCCATATTGTTATAAGCCAGGGCAAAGTCAGGCTGAAATGAAACTGCCTGCTGGTAGTCAAAATGAGATCCCTGCAAATCACCCAATCTCCGTTTTACCCCGGCTCTTTCGTGGTAGGCAAGTGCAAAGTCCCCCCGCAGACCAATAGCGCTGTTAAAGTCATCCAGGGCAGCCTCGTCCATGCCGGCCCTGATCCCGGAAATTCCCCTGAAATAGTAAGCCCATGGATCGGTAAATCCCTGGGAAATTGCCAGGTCAAACAAAGATCTGTCCAAGCCGGTGGTATCGCTTCCATATAGGGCATATCCTTTATAGAAATAGGCCTCCCCCATTCCGGGATCATAGACCAAAGCCATGTCAAAATGGCTAATGGCGTCCTCAACGGCCCCCCATTCAATAAAAATTCTCCCCATCATCAGCCAGGCAGATGCAAAGGTGGAATCGAGGTCGGTACACTGGGTAAAACTGGCGGCTGCAAGCTCATACTGGCCTTGAAGAATATAAGCAATCCCTTCATTATAAGCCTTATCGCGCAGCTTCTTCTCTGTAAATGAAAGCTGACCACTGACAAGGACGAATGCGGAAAAACCTATTAAAATAAGTAAGAGAATTCTTTTCATCTTCTGTCAAACGGGAATAATTTAATCCAATGGTTTCCTTTCTAAAAATAAAATAAATATTTTTATCGAGCCAAAGTAGTTTTCAACTTAGCAATATGGCACCATGATAACAGACCTGAATTATCTAAAAACCATGTCAGGCGGCGATTCCAAATTCATTCGTGAAATGATTGGGTTGTTTCGCGAGCAAATTGATGAGTACAAGCTTATCATGCCCGAATTGCTTCAGAAAAAAAAATATGATGACCTAAGCAAAGTGGCTCACAAAGCTAAGTCGTCTGTAGCCGTCATGGGAATGGCAGAGGTGGCAGAAATTTTAAAGGAGCTAGAGATCCTTGCTCAGGGCGGAACAGAGGTGGAAAAGTACGGTTCCATGATAGACGAATTCCTGGAACAAAGTCAACTGGCCCTTAAAGAGCTGGAAGGGACCTATTAACAATACCAGAACATGCTTGAAACCACGAACATCAATGACATTCTTGTGGTGAGACTCAAAGACTCCCAACGCCTGAATGCCCTGATTACAGAGCCTGTTAAAGAGGCATTGCTGAAGTTCTTTAATAAGCCCAATACAAGCCTGGTGTTTGATTTGGAGGGGATCACCTTCATTGACAGTTCTGGATTTGGCGTGTTTCTTTCGGCCATGAAAGCAGCCAACAATAATTATGGACTGTTCAAAATCTGCAACGTGAACGCCGATGTCATGGAGCTGTTCAAACTGCTTCAGTTGCACCACGTTTTTGAAATTTATGACGAACTTGATTCCTGCCTGAAGAGTTTCAATCAATAATTTTCCTTACTTTTATCAATCAAATTAAAACTATTGATATGCAAAGAGCAGCATTTCTGGTACTATTAGCATTCCTGGCAGTATCGTGCAACCAGGCTAGCAAAGAGAACAGCACCGAGTCGACTGAGGTAGAACAAATTGTTTCAGCCACCATTCAGGAGTTACTGGCCACTCCAGCCGATTATGATGGCAAAGAGGTAGCTGTTTCAGGCATGGTTACTCACGTATGCCGGCAGGGGGGACAAAAGTGTTTTATTGTAGCAGAGGATGGCGAAACCCAGATAAGGATCGTTACGGGTGGAGATATCGATGAGTTCAAGATTGAGTTGGAAGGCTCAACGGTTGCCTTTAAGGGCGTATTTCGGGTAATGAATCCTGTGGAAACAGAAGAGCTCATAGAGGACTATGAATCCAAAGAACAGCATGCCGTGGAGCAGGCGCACAGCGAGGCTGAGAAGGCAGATTACTTTGTCGAGGCCATTGACTTCAAAGAGGTTACTCTTTAGATTATATGAATTGGCGTAAGTGGAACCGGTGGATACACCGGGAACTGGGATTCCTGTTTTTTGGAATGACCATTGTCTATGGCGTTTCGGGGATTGCCCTGAACCATTCTGTTACCCGTGACTGGAACCCGGGCATCATTAGCAGGTCTGTCACTTCCCAGTATCCTGATGTACTCCAAGAGTCTTCGGTAGACCGCGCCACCATTGAAAATATTCTGGAGATAACCGGGGAAAAAGAAAATTACAAGCAGTACTACTTTCCCAACAATGAACTACTGATGATCTACCTGAAGGGAGGTCATATCACCGTGGATATGCCCTCGGGGCGCATTCAAACCATCAAGGTGCGTAACCGGCCTGTGTTCAACGAGTTGAATTACCTTCATTACAATAAGCCTAAAAAACT
>SPBY01000138.1 GCA_004525825.1 Bacteroidia bacterium | reverse complement strand
GCCGGGCGAATGCTCAACGAAGGCTTTGTGGCCTGTCTGAAACAAAAGGCGCTCCAGGTGGCCGAACTGCCCATAGAACAGGCTTACTCTTCCCTGGTGACCCTGGGACAGACCATGGAGGATTGGGTCAACAGTCGCCCCCAGCTTTAAAAAAAATAAGCATGAAACAAATATGTATTCTATTGTTCTTAATTGCTTCACAACAAATCTTGGCCCAGCAAGCCAGTGAAGAATTAACTTATAAAAATCATCAGTTCGATTTTTGGCTGGGAACCTGGGAGGTATATAAATACGGTACCGACACTCTTGTTGGGCATAGTCGAATAGAATCCATTAATGATGGACTGGGTTTGCTCGAAAACTATTCTGTGGCCTTAGGCAAATACCAGGGCAAAAGTCTGAATAAATACAATCCGGCCAGGGAGCGTTGGGAACAATACTGGATTGACAATTCCGGACTTACCCTTTTTTAAGCGGTGAACTGAAAGAAGGGAGAATGGTCATGGATGATGTAGAGAACTCAGATGCATCAACAGGCTTAAACAGAATTGCATGGGAAAAGATGAATAATAATTCCGTAAGACAGACCTGGAGTGTTAGTCAGGATAGCGGGCTTACCTGGTCTGTCGTATTTGATGGAGAATATAAAATGAAAAAACCAGACATTTTAGGATTGAGAACATGCATCTACAAGGTAGGTGATATTGAAAAGGCCAAAAAGTGGTATGCCACCGCCTTTGGTATCGAACCCTATTGGGATGAACCTTTTTATGTAGGATTCAATATCGGTGGATATGAACTTGGCCTGCTGGCCGGGGAAAACCCAATCACTGAGAAAGCAGAAAGTGTGGTGACTTATTGGGGCGTAAATGAGATTGAAAAAGTGTATAAGCACTTTCTTGAATCAGGGGCCACAGAAAATGAGAAGCCAGAAAGTGTAGGAGGACCCCTTATGGTTGCCACTGTGAAAGACACATGGGGAAATGTAATTGGCTTGATTTATAATCCGGCATTCAAACTGCAATAGACCTATGGCACCTGACAAAGAATTCGTGGATTTCATTCTGGACCGGATTGAAAACGCCGGGGAAATTACTGCCAAAAGAATGTTTGGAGAATGGGGTGTATTCTCGAACGGGAAAATTTTTGCGCTCATCTGTGATAGCAAACTATTTATCAAACCGACGGAAGCAGGGAGGTCATTCATTAAAAATCCCACCGAAGCTCCTCCCTATGAGGGAGCGAAGTTGAGTTTCCTGATAGAAGATAAACTGGAGGACCGTGAATGGCTCAGCGAGTTGGTGAGGATTAGCCTGAAGGAGCTGCCTGAACCTAAGCCCAGGAAAAAGAAGAACCGAGGCGAAGCCGAGCTCGGTGAGGCCGAAGGCCGATCCAAAAGTAAAAAGTAAAAAGTAAAAGGCCTTAATTCAGACCCAATCAGATGATTCCGTTCTATAGAAAAATCCGTAAACAACTGGCAGACGAGAAAAAACCTTTAAAATATCTAAGGTACGCTGTTGGAGAAATGTTATTGGTGGTGATTGGTATTTTAATTGCCTTACAAATCAATAATTGGAATGAGAATAGAAAAGATCAAAACAGGACTGAAAAATTGTTCCAAAATCTGGAGGCAAACTTAAGAACAGATTCTGTTGCATTGGCAGGCATTATTACCATTATAGGAAACAGTCTGGAAAAACAGGAAATTATAATCTCCACTTCTTCAGAAGCTTTACTTGACACATATAATAAAGAGGAACTGAGAAAGACTGTTAGAGAGATATGGGCAGGTTTTTATAGTTTTGATCCCAAGTTGGGTGTTTATAATCAGTTACTTTCAAGCAATCTGATGGATCTAATTGAATCAGATGAAATCAAAGAGGCTTTGCGGGATTATTATGACTACAGATGTCCCCGCTATGTCACCGTAGACCATGTACTTGATATAAAATATCATGAAACCTTTCACAAATTTTTAGCTGAAGATTTAGCTGTGAATTATTTTGGCAATATGGATGACTTAAGCAGTTCTCCTGAATTCTCCCTTGCTATGATAGATAAATTAAAAACAGAGTGCCGGAATGTCTACGATTTGACCTATGCAGTATATGGTATTCTTGAAGAACTGAAAAAGGATATAGATAAATTACTTGTTTTAATTGACAATGAACTTGGTCCTTATGACACAGATCCATAGTGATTAAAACGAAAATTATTAGCTAATATATGAGTCCTATATAATGAATTAATTCAAATCAAGTCAAAAAAAGAAATACCATGTCAAATGAATTTGAAAAAGGAAAATTATTTTCCTACAACGATAGCATTGCATATTCAGATAATGCAGTGGTTAGCAAGCACATCTTAAAAAAAGAAACAGGCAACATCTCCATTTTCGCCTTTGACAAAGGCGAGGGACTGAGCGAACATACCGCCCCTTTTGATGCCGTAGTTTCTATCGTTGATGGCAAAGCCGATGTGAAGATAGATGGGGTTTCCCATGTTCTTGAAGCAGGAGAAAACATCATTATGCCGGCAAATATACCTCACGCTTTACAGGCCATTGAGAAATTCAAGATGGTGTTGACCATGATAAAAAGCAACTAATCTGAGGTATTTGCTGTATTGAATTACTTGGGTGTGATATTGTCTGTCGACCATAACATGTCAGGATCGAGAGGGTAAATAGGCCGGCTAACCTGTTTATATTCAAGTTCTTCCATGATCTGATTGGCGAAACCAGGAGTCAATGCCATGATGGCGTGTGGAGCAATATCCCGCAAGCCCGGGAACAGGTAACCTTCTTTGACCACTACTATTTTGTGTGCCAGCGGATCGATTCCCATGGCTTGGAAATGAGAGGGATCTGTAAATGCCCTGTGCCCGCTCAACAAAACCAGGGTGACCCCATCCACTTGTAGCACGGCATCCGCTTGTGGACTGTCCTGTTGTTCCCTTGGAAGTCTTATTACTGTTCCTTTAATGGGAACAGGTTTGCTGAACACATTGTCGATCTTACCACCCACGAATAGTTCCACTTCGGCGCCCACTCCTGCTGCCACACACTGTTCTACAGCCTCAGGATCGACAATCCCGGCCAGAACAGCGTCTGACACCCTATGCTCGAGCAGACGCTCCAGTACCAGGGTGCCGTCCCCTGCTGCACCTGCTGTAATGTTATCGCCCGAGTCCGTGATAAACACGGTGGAATCTATTTCCAGTGCAGTGCTTATGGCCTCATCAATGGAGGCAGTGCTTACGTCGAACTGTAAATTAGCCCGCTGAGTCCAGATGGCGTTGGCCAGCGATTTTGCCTGGGCCAGTGCTTCTGGAAAATGCTGATTGTTCTCAGCCACTACCTGGACACTCATGCCAGCCCTGTCCACATCCGTCCAGGGCATGCCCACAAAAATACTGGCATCCATAAGACCCTCCATCCGGGCTATTTCAGGCAGGCTCTCGTACAAGGATTTAAGCGGTTCCACACTGGTGATGCCTTTTTCGCCTGGTATGAGTATGGGCAAGTTAATATGTGCTGTTCGGGGCGAAAGATCATTTTTTAGTGCTTCCACCAGCAATCCTGCTGTGCGTGTGCGGGTCTCTTCCCCGTCTACGTGGGGAGCGGTTCGGTAGGCTGAGACAATGTTGAGACCCTCTATGAATTCATTGGAAATGTTGCCATGCAAATCAAAGCTTGCTGCTATAATCACCTCTTCCCCTGTGATCTTCCTGATTTGTTGAATGAAGTCGGCCTGTGCATCTGCATAGCCTTCCACATGCATGGCCCCGTGCATGTCCAGAAAGATGCCATCCACAGGACCAGCTTCCCGCAATCCTTCAAGAATCTCGTCCCGGAAGGCTTCATAGGTCTCTTTGGAGACCACCCCCGAAGGACCCGCACTGGCATGCAGAGTTGGGATCAGCTCCATGCCGGCGTCTTCCAATAATTTGGCCCAGTTGCGACCTGAGATTGCCTCGCTGCCACGCCGCAGGACAAAAGTCTCTTCCGTTGTCAGATAGGGTATGAAGGTATTGGATTCATGGGCTATGCCAGCGGTCAGAATCCGGTATTTGCTTTTCTCCCCCGATGTGCAGGCAAAGCAGCTTAGCAGAGCAAGTGCCACGGTAGCGGAGAGGGTTCGAAGTTTCATATTCATATGCAGCATCCGGCTGGGTTCATTGGTTTGTGGCTTCAATTTCGACCTTTATTCAATACCAATCAACTGTGAAAAGCTTTTTTGATATATTCGTATATGCAAAAGCTGAAGATGGGTATCGTTCGGGAAACCAAGAATCCGCCCGACAGGCGGGTTCCCCTCACCCCGCTTCAGTGCCGCTTTCTAACTGCCCAATACAGGCATCTGGAGATTGTGGTTCAACCCTCGGACTACCGTTGTTTTTCTGATCAGGAGTATGATTCCAAGGGCATCGTTCTCCTGGAAGATCTTTCGGAATGCGATGTGCTCATGGGGGTGAAGGAGGTAAAAGAGGAGGCGCTCCTCGATGGGAAGAGTTACCTGTTTTTTTCCCATACGGCCAAGAAGCAGCCCTACAACCGCTCACTCCTGCAAACTGTGGTGAGGAAAAGCATCCGTCTCATCGATTATGAATACCTGACTGACCAGGATGGAATCAGGGTGGTGGCCTTTGGCAGATGGGCGGGGGTGGTCGGAGCCTACAACGGATTGCGTGCTTCTGGTCTGAAAAGCGGTGTATTCACCCTGAAACCGGCCCATGAATGCTTTGACCTGAAGGAAGTTCAGGACGAATTAAAAAAAGTGGATCTGGGAAGGACCCGGATCGCTGTCACCGGAGGCGGAAGGGTGGCAGGGGGTGCCCTGGAGATTTTGGAAAGTGCCGGAGTGACCCGGGTGAGTCCGGAGGACTTCCTGGAACTTAGCTTCAAGCATGCAATCTTTACACGGCTTGATCCCTGGCACTATGCCCGGCGAAAAGAGGGTGGCAGTTTTGATTTTGGGCATTTTGTAAAGCATCCTGAGATGTATGAAAATAATTTCCTTCCTTATGCTTCGCGGACGGACCTGTTTATGGCCTGTCATTTCTGGGATCCGGCATCCCCGGTGATGTTGACTCAGCAGCATTTGGCAGGAGGGGAGCTGCCTGTTTCCCTGGTGGCCGATATCAGCTGCGACATCGATGGTCCCATTGCCTCCACCATACGGGCATCCACCATTGCAGAGCCATTTTACGGATATGATCCAAACTCCGGGAAAGAGACCGGACCCTTCGAAAAGGGTGTTATTACGGTGATGGCAGTGGACAATCTTCCGGGGGAACTCCCCAGGGATGCCTCTTCCGATTTTGGATCGGCCCTCATGGAGCAGGTGATCCCGGAATTGCTTGGAGAGAGGGATACGGGCATGATCCACAGAGCCTCCATTGCGGCGAGAGGATCGCTCACTCCACCCTTCGGCTACCTGGCAGATTATCTGGCAGGCAGGGAGTGATCAAACCTGGACCGAGCGGTCCAGGAAACACTCCACCTGCCCATGGGTCCACAAGAGCGATGCGGGAAAAGTAGTACTAATCTTCCCCTCCATCAGTCTGTTTACCATTCCTTTTTTTCCTGCACCGGTCACCAGCAGCACAATCTTGCGGGAGGAGAGAATCTCTTGCATGCCCAGGGTAATCCCATAACGGGGTTTGATTTCCAGGGAGGCAATCATCTTGTGCTCCAGGGAAAGTTCCGATAGCTGTGCCACGTGACAGAAAGGTTCCAGATGGGAGGCCGGTTCGTTAAGCCCCAGGTGACCGTTTTGTCCCAGGCCCAGGACACAAAGGTCGATGGGACCTTCCTTTGCCAGGGTGTTACGGATTGCCAGACACTCCTCTTCGGGATCCTTGGGATCGGAACGAAAAGTGAGGTAACGTTTCTCAGGGATGGCCAGCGGCTCCAGTAAGCGCTTTCTAATGAAATACTCACAGGTAACCGGGTGTTCTTCTGGAACTCCGCCCCATTCGTCCAGTTTGAGGATCCTCATGCGATCAAACAATCCGGGCATTATCTTGTACCTGGCACCCATCTCCTCGTAGAGTCCCGCCGGGGATGACCCTGTGGCTGCACAGAAGAGGAGTTTCGGTTTTTTCACCAACTCTTCCTGGACCAGGTCCGCCGCCAGGGTACTCATTTCCTGGTAATTCTCACAGGGGATGATCTGCATCAGTCCCTGTTTTTCCAGAGGTCCCAGGGCTTGGCGGCATCTGTTTGGAAGGGCAGTTCCACCTTTCTCCCGGTACCGGCCGATTCATAGGCGGCAAAAATGATTTCCATGACCGCCTTTCCGTCTTCGCCCGTAACCAGGGGATCTTTGTCATTCTTCACGCAATCCACAAAATGTTCCATCTCCTGGGGGAAACCGTAATTCCAGTTTTCTTCGTACATGGTGTAGCTCCAGCCCACCGTATGGCCTGCTTTCTCCACGGCGTAACCAACGCCTTTATTGCTGTAGGTCTGGATGGAGTTGCCCTGCAATACATCGGCATAGGCCACACCTTCTGTACCATGGACCTCGGCCCGGTCGTCCATGCCGCCCGGCTTGGTCCAGCTCTCTTCGGCTATTGCAGTCACCCCGTTTTCAAACTCCAGGATGATGATGCCATTGTCATCTCCCCTGGTCTTGTCCATATGCACCGTGGTGCTCATCTGCGCATAGACCGACTTCACAGGATTGTTCTTGTTCAGCCAGCGGAAAAACTGGAAAGCATGACAGCCCATGTCCATGGTGACCCCTCCTCCCGAACGATCCACATCCCAGAAATGGGGGGCATGGGGACCGTCATGTTTTTCACTCTGCTTCAAAAGAATGGGTTTTCCAAGGGCGCCTTCATCCAACAGGCTTTTCAGCCTCACATATTTGGGGGCAAAACAAAGTTCTTCGGCATACATCAATTTAACTCCGGCTTTCTTGCAGGCATCGATCATCCGATCGGCCTCGTTCAGATTCAGACAGAGTGGCTTTTCCACCACAATGTGCTTTCCTGCTTCAGCTGCTTTCAGGCAAATCTCGCAATGGAGGAAATTGGGCGCACCGATGATCACCATGTCAATCTCCTCCAGGGCCAGCATCTCATCCAGCTCGGTG